>NZ_JBVJMD010000022.1:0-129393 GCF_055584385.1 Streptomyces sp. NPDC104096 | reverse complement strand
CGGGGCGGCACTCCCACCCCCTCGCGCGGTCCGGCCCCGGCCGTCCGGAGCGGGGGGACCCCGTCGCGCGGCGGCAGCGCCTCGCGGGGCGGCGGCACCGCGTCCCGGTCCGGCGCCCGGCCCACTCCGGCCTCGCGCAACACCGGTCGGTCGGGCACCGGTGGCCGGACGGGGCCGCGCAGCGGTGCGGGCCGTCCCGCGCCCAGGACCACCGGGACCGGTCGGCGGCCGGCCAATCCGCGGCTGCTGCGGCAGCGGCTGTTCGTGTTCGTCGTGGTGACGCTGCTCGTCGCGCTCGCCATCGGCGTGGTGCAGGGCTGTCAGGGGCCGGCGCGCGGACTCGGGGGCGGCGGCGACGTCGTACGACGGTCGAGCGCGAAGCCGCACCCGCCCGCGCTGTCGTCCGGGGGACAGCTGGAGCAGCGGTACCGGTCGACGCTTCGGGCCGACGGCCCGAAGTGACCTGGGCGGCGGCCGCCCCGGCGTGGTCGGAACCGTCGGTCCTCGGGGCGGCCGGGCGCCGGACGGCTGCCGGTCAGGCGGTCGGGCGTCCCGTGGCCACCGCGTAGAAGGCGACCGCCGCCGCCGCGCCCACGTTGAGGGAGTCGACGCCGTGGGCCATCGGGATGCGGACCCATTCGTCGGCGGCGACGAGGGCCTGGGTGGACAGGCCGTCGCCCTCCGCGCCGAGCATGAGGGCCACCCGGTCCATCCGGTGCGGGGCGGCCTCGTCGAGGGACCTGGCCTTCTCGTCCGGGGTGAGGGCGAGCAGCGTGAAGCCCGCCTCGCGGACCGAGTCGAGACCCTTGGGCCAGGTGTCGAGGCGGGCGTAGGGCACCGAGAAGACCGCGCCCATCGAGACCTTGACGGAGCGGCGGTAGAGCGGGTCGGCGCAGTCGGGCGAGAGCAGGACCGCGTCCATGCCGAGGGCGGCCGCCGAGCGGAAGATCGCGCCGATGTTGGTGTGGTCGTTGACCGACTCCATGACCGCCACCCGGCGGGCGGAGCGCAGGAGTTCGGCCGCCGTGGGCAGCGGCTTGCGCTGCATGGAGGCGAGCGCGCCACGGTGCACGTGGTAACCGGTGACCTTCTCGGCGAGCTCCGGGCTGACCGCGTAGACGGGGGCCGGGAGCTCGTCGATGACGTCGCGCATGACGTCGACCCACTTCGCGGACAGCAGCATCGAGCGCATCTCGTACCCGGCGTCCTTGGCCCGGCGGATGACCTTCTCGCCCTCGGCGATGAACAGGCCCTCGGCGGGCTCGCGCTTGCGGCGCAGCTCCACGTCGGTCAGGCCCGTGTAGTCGCTCAGGCGCGGGTCGGCGGGGTCCTCAACGGTGATGAGATCGGCCACAGGGTGATACTGCCTTGTCCTGGGTGTGGTGCCAACGGCTCGGAACGGGTTGTGTTACCCGGGGTTACTCGGTGGTGCGGGGACCCACGCCGACGACCTCGCCGATGACGATGACGGCCGGGGGCCGCACCTCCTCGGCGCGCACCGTCTCGGCGACGGTCGCGAGGGTGGCGTCGACGCGGCGCTGGGCGGCCGTCGTGCCCTCCTGGACCAGGGCGACGGGGGTCTCGGGCGACCTGCCGTGCGCGACGAGCGTCTCGGCGATCTTCCCGATCTTGTCGACGCCCATGAGCACCACGAGCGTACCGGTCAGCCTGGCGAGCGCAGGCCAGTCGACCAGGGAGCGTTCGTCGTCGGGGGCGACATGGCCGCTGACGACCGTGAACTCATGGGCGACACCGCGGTGGGTGACGGGGATGCCGGCCGCCCCCGGCACCGAGATCGAACTGGAGATGCCCGGGACGACCGTGCACGGGATGCCCGCCTCGGCGAGCGCCTGGAGTTCCTCCATGCCACGGCCGAAGACGTACGGGTCGCCGCCCTTCAGCCGGACGACGGACCTGCCCTTCCTGGCGTGCTCGATCAGCGCGTTGTTGATGGCCTCCTGGGCCATGAAGCGCCCGTACGGGATCTTCGCCGCGTCGATCACCTCGACGTGCGGCGGGAGTTCGGCCAGCAGGTCGCGCGGGCCGAGCCGGTCGGCGATGACGACGTCCGCCTCGGCGAGCAGCCGCCGGCCGCGGACCGTGATCAGGTCCGGGTCGCCGGGACCGCCGCCGACGAGGGCGACGCCGGGGGTGCGGGTGCGGTGGTGCGGGGCGACGAGGGTGCCGTCGCGCAGGCCCTCCACGACCGCGTCCCGGACGGCGGCGGTGTGCCGGGGGTCGCGGCCGCGCGCGTCGGTGGTGAGCACGGCCACGGTGACGCCCTCGCTGTGGCCGGTGGCCGGGGTCCAGGCGGTCGCCGCGTCCGCGTCGTCGGAGCGCACGCACCAGACGCGGTGCGCCTCGCCCTCGGCGGAGGCCCGGGTGTTCGCCTCCGGGTCGCTGGTGGCGATCAGCGCGTACCAGGCGTCGGCGAGGTCGCCGTCGGCGTAGGGGCGCCGCTCCCAGACGATCTCGCCCGCGTCCGCCATGGCCTCGACGGACGGCGTCGCCTCCGGGGACACCAGGAGGATGTCGGCGCCCGCCGCGATCAGCGCCGGGAGCCGGCGCTGGGCGACCTGACCGCCGCCGAGGACGACCACGCGGCGGCCGGCGAGACGGAGGCCTACGGGATAGGCGGGGTGTTCGGCCATGAGGGGCGGCTCCTCGTCCTCGTCCTGGCGATGCGAAGGGCGCTACAGCTCCGGAGCAGCCCTGACGTGCGAATTTTAGCCGTGGTGCGGGGTACGGCAGGGGGCGGGGGCGGGCACCGGAACGCCCGGCTGCCCCAACCCCGCCCCGCGGTGGGCTACTTCTCGGTGACGCCCGCCGAGTCGAACGTCGCCACCTCGTGCATCGCGCGTGCCGTGCTCTGCACCAGCGGGAGCGCCAGCAGGGCGCCCGTGCCCTCGCCGAGGCGCAGGTCCAGGTCGACCAGCGGGCGCAGGCCCAGCTTGTTGAGGGCCGCCACATGGCCCGGCTCGGCGCTGCGGTGACCCGCGATGCAGGCCGCGAGGACCTCCGGGGCGATGGCGCGGGCGACCAGGGCGGCGGCGCCCGCGCTGACGCCGTCCAGGATCACCGGGGTGCGCAGCGAGGCGCCGCCCAGGAGCAGACCGACCATCGCCGCGTGCTCGAAGCCGCCGATCGCCGCGAGGACGCCGATGGGGTCGGCGGGGTCGGGCTGGTGGAACTCCAGGGCGCGGCGCACGACATCGGTCTTGCGGGCGAGGGTCTCGTCGTTGATGCCGGTGCCGCGGCCGGTGACCTCGGCCGGGTCGGCGCCGGTGAAGACGGAGATGAGGGCGGCCGACGCGGTGGTGTTGGCGATGCCCATCTCACCGGTGAGCAGGGCCTTGTTGCCGGCCGCCACCAGGTCGCGGGCGGTCTCGATGCCCACCTCGATGGCGTGCTTGGCCTCCTCGCGGGTCATCGCGGGGCCGGTGGTCATGTCCGAGGTGCCCGCGCGGACCTTGCGCGGCAGCAGGCCGGGGGTGGCCGGGAGGTCGGCCGCGACGCCCACGTCGATGACGCAGACCTCGGCGCCCACCTGCGCGGCGAAGGCGTTGCAGACCGCTCCCCCGCCCAGGAAGTTGGCCACCATCTGGGCCGTGACCTCCTGCGGCCAGGGGGTGACGCCCTGGGCGTGCACACCGTGGTCGCCCGCGAAGATCGCGACGGCCGCGGGCTCCGGGATCGGCGGCGGGCACTGCCGGGACAGGCCGGACAGCTGCGCGGAGATGATCTCCAGCATGCCGAGCGCGCCGGCCGGCTTGGTCATGCGCTTCTGCCGCTCCCAGGCCTCGCCGAGCGCCTTGGCGTCCAGCGGGCGGATCCCGGCGACGGTCTCGGCGAGCAGGTCGTGCGGGTCCTCGCCGGGCAGCGCGCGACGGCCGTACGTCTCCTCGTGCACGACCCAGGACAGGGGACGGCGCTTGGACCAGCCCGCCTGCATCAGCTCGGGCTCCTCCGGGAACTCGTCGACGTACCCGACGCACAGGTAGGCGACGACCTCCAGGTGGTCGGGCAGGCCGAGGGCGCGGACCATCTCGCGCTCGTCGAAGAAGCTGACCCAGCCGACGCCGAGTCCCTCGGCGCGGGCGGCGAGCCAGAAGTTCTCCACGGCGAGCGCGGCGGAGTACGGGGCCATCTGCGGCTGGGTGTGCCGGCCGAGGGTGTGGCGGCCGCCGCGGGTCGGGTCGGCGGTGACGACGACGTTCACCGGGGTGTCGAGGATCGCCTCGATCTTCATTTCCCTGAACTGCTTGGCCCGGCCCTTGGGCAGCGACTTGGCGTACGCCTCGCGCTGACACATGGCCAGTTCGTGCATGGTGCGGCGGGTCTCGGCCGACCGGATCACGACGAAGTCCCAGGGCTGCGAGTGACCCACGGACGGAGCCGTGTGGGCCGCCTCCAGGACGCGCAGCAGCACCTCGTGCGGGATGGGGTCGTTGCGGAAGCCGTTGCGGATGTCACGGCGCTCGCGGATCACCCGCAGCACGGCCTCGCGCTCGGCTTCGGCGAAGCCGGGGGCCGCCGGGCCGGTGGACCCTCGTACTTCTTCCACTGCGGCCGTGCTCTCTTCTTCCTGGTCTTCCTGTGCGGCACCCCTGGTGTCCAGGTCCGCCGCCTGCTGTACGACGCCCGGGTCGTGCTCCGCGTCCTCGGCCACCTGGCCGGGGGCCGGTTCGGCCTCGCGGGGGGCGGGGAGCACGGCGACGGGTTCCGGGATCTGCGCGCCCGGCGTCTGTGCCTGCGGGGCCTGCGCCGCCGGGGCCTGCGGCTGCGGCTCCTGGGTGGGCAGGACGATGGGGTGCGGCGGGGTCGGGGCGAGGTGCGGGGTGGTCGGCACCATGCCCTCGACCGGGACGAACCGGCCCACGGGCTGGTCCTGGCCGGCCTCGGCCTGCTGCTCGGCCGCGGGTGCGTCGGCGCTCTGCGGGGCGGTCTCGGCGGCGGGCGGCATCTGCGCCGCGGCACCGGGGTACGCGGGCGCCTGGGCCTGGTCGGCGGCGGGTTCGGCCGGAGCCGGGGTGTCGGCCGCGGGGCGGGCCAGGCCCATCGCGTCCAGGGCCGACGGGAAGGGCGCGAACACGCCGGACTGCGGTCCGGCGACCGGCGCGACCGGCTCGGGGGTCCCGGCGGGCTGGTCGGCGACGGCCTCGGCCGGATCCGGGACGGGCGCGGCGACGACGGGCGCGTCCTCGGGGACGGCCGGCTGCGGGGCCCGCGGTGCCTCGGGCACGACGGATTCGGCGGCCGGTGCACCCTGCGGCGCGGCCTCGGCTTCGGTGCCGGGTGCGATCCCGGCGGCCTCCGGCGCCACGGCGTCGGCGGGCACGGCCTGCTCCGGAGCGACCTGCTCCGGAGCGACCTGCTCCGGTACTGCCTGCTCCGCTACGACCTGCTCGGGTACGACCTGCTCGGGTACGACCTGTTCGGGTACGACCTGCTCCGGTGCGGCCTCTTCCAGTACGGCGGGCGCGGGTTCGGGGGTCTGCGGGGTCTCCTGGGCCTCGGTCGTCGCCTCGGCGGCGACCGCCTGCGCGGCCTGCTCGGGAACGACCGCGTCGGACGGCACGGGGACCTGACCCGCGCCCTCGCCACCGGCGGCCGGTACGGGGCCCACCGGCTCCGGGGACACGGCGGCCTCGGCCTCGGCCTGCCCGGGGTCGACGACGGACTCGGGGCCCGGGACCGGACCCTGCTCCGACGCCTCGGCGGCGCCGGGGACCTGGCCCGCGTCCGCGACCGCCTCGGTGTCCGGGACCTGCCCGTCGGTCCCGGCGGACCCGGCCGAAGGACCGTGTGTCGGCTCGGGCACCACTCCCGTGCCCGAACCGTCCTCGGCGCCCACGGGCTCCTCCGGCGTCGGCTCCGGGCCGGAGGCGGACACGGCTTCGGGCGCGGGCACGGCGGCCGGAACGGGCTGCGCGGGCGCGGCCGTCCGGCCCGGCCCCTCGGCCTGTGCCGTGGCGACACCCGCCTCGGTGGCGATACGGGCCATCACGGCCTCGGCCGCGCCGACCGGCTCGGACTGCTGCTCCGCGTCCGGCTGTTCCATGACCGGCTGTTCCGCGACCGACTGTTCCGCATGGGCCGTCGCCGGGAACTCCGCGTGCACCACGACCGGGGGTTCGGCAGGGGCGGCGACCGGGTGCTCCACGACCGGGGCGACCGTCGCCACGGGGGCCGCGACCATGCCCACGGGCGGCTGGACCGGGCCCGGGCCGACCCAGGGCGCGTTGCTCGGCACCGGCATCTCGCGCACCGACGGCACGTCGAGGTACTCGGGGCCGATCGTCGCGGGTCCCGGGTGCCGTACGGGCGCGCCCGCCGGGCCCCGGTCGGCGAGGGAGCGGACCGGGCTGGCGGAGACGTCCGGGATCGGCGGGCCGAGGTGCAGGGGCCTGCGGGGCTGGACCTGGACGGGCGGCGTCGGGTTGGGCAGACGGACGCCGCCGAGGTCGACGGAACCGGTGTCCCGGCCGGACAGCTCGTGCGGCCCCGGCTCGTGGAGGGTCTCGACGAGCGGTTCCGGCGCCGGCGGGGCCACTTCGTTGCCCCAGGCGCTCTGGGCGCCCGGCAGCAGCAGGTCTTCGTCCTCGGCGGTGGTCTCGGAGAGGTAGGTGTACGCGCCCGGCGCGGAGACGCCAGGCTGCTCCACCATGCCTGAGTTCTCCGGCAGCCCCTCGCCCGGGATCTGGCCGGTGTCGGTCATGCGTACCCCTCGCCCATCGGTTAGTGCCTCTACGACCAGCTCGCCGGGAACGGCGCACCGACCGCCCCCGTAGTGAAGAACGAGCGTGCGCGCCCAGCGGCACGAACGAGCCGACCGTAAAAAGCGACAAAGCCATTAGGTGGCATTGTCCCGGCCGTTCCGTCGTCGCGACAGGTTGATCCGCGACAGCCCGCTGTGGACTGCGCCACGTTGCGCGTCCTCCGGTTCTTGCCGTACCACACTCACCCCAAAACGGACGGGTTTTCCGGACATTGACGAACGAATGTACGGGTCCCCCGGTGCGGTACAACGATCGGCCAGCCTACCGCGCGCGGTACGACAACAGGATCACGGGTCACGATCGGGCAGGTCCGTCCACGACCCGCCCTCGGCACGGCCGCGCCGCGCCCGTGGCGCGGTCGCCGGCTCTCAGCGGGGCGCTTCGCGCTGCGGCAGTTCTCCGGTGAGCAGGAACGCCACGCTCCGCTCCCGCTCCGTCCAGACCCGGGTGTCGAGTTCGACCGACTGAAGGAGGGCGCACTCGACCCGGTAGCCGTGTTCGGTCAGGTCCCGGCCGATGACCTCGGCGGCGTCGCGGTTCGCCGCGTGCGTGACGATCCGCTGCGGACGGCGGTCGGCGACCGCGGTGACGACGGCGGCTCCCCCGCCGGCGACGCGGACCACGTCGGGTTCGGGCAGGCGCTCCAGGACGTGCGGGGCGGTGCCGTGGACGATCTGGAGCTGCACCCCGTGGCGGCGGGCGGCGGCGTCGGTGCGGGCGCAGGCCCGCAGGTCGTGGTCGACGGCGAGGACGGCGGCCCCGGCCCGCGCGGCCTCGGTGGCGAAGGCGCCGCTGCCGCAGCCGATGTCCCACACGAGGTCGCCGACCCGGGGGCCGAGCCGGGCGAGTTGGGCGGCCCGCAGCAGCTGTGTCTCGCCCTCGCCGAGCGGTCCGTCGTAGGCCTCGGCGGGCAGGGTCCAGCCGCGCGGCCCGGCGGCCGGGTCACGGCCGGCGATCCAGCCCCCGCCGTCGCCGCCGGTGCCGCGGCCGACGGGTCCGCCGATGACGATGACGACGTTCGGGTCTCGCCAGGTGTGGTCGGCGGCCTTGTCGGAGGTGACGACGACGACCCGCTCGCGCTCGGTGCCGAGCTCCTCGCAGATCACGAAGGTGCGGTGGACGCCCTCCAGCAGCAGTCCGAGTTCCGCGGGACCGGCGCCGGGCGAGGTGAGGACCGCGACCTTGGCGTGCGCCCGGCACACGTTCACCGCGCGGCGCAGGGTGCGGCGGTGGGCGACGACCACTTGTGCGTCGTCCCAGGGCATCCCGGCCCGGGCGAACGCGGCGGCCACGGAGGAGACGGCGGGGACGACCTCGACCTCGAGCCCGAACTCGGGTGCGCGCAGACTCCGTACGACGCCGAAGAAGCCGGGGTCGCCGTCGGCGAGCACCACCGCCGTGCCGCGATGGCCGGCGATCCGGCGGGCGGCGAGGTCGACGCTGCCCAGCCGGATGCGTTCGGCGCCGGGCGGGATCTCGGGCAGTGCCAGATGGTGCGCGGCGCCTGCGACCAGCGTGGCGGCGCCGAGGGCCGCGCGTGCCGCGGCGGTCAGCGGCGAGCCGTCCCAGCCGATCACCGTGACCCGGTCGGCCATCGTCGTCAGTCTCCAGGGGTCTCGCGCAGGTGGTCGGGGGGCGGCCCGAAAGGGGCCTTTCGTGAGACTACCCGGTGACGGGGCGCCGGTTCAGTTCCAGTCGGTGTAGGCGCTGTACGACGTGAAGCTGCCGCTGTCGGACAGTTGCTCGCCGGTGCCCTCCAGGTCCTCCGGCAGCAGGCTCCAGACGATGAAGTCGGTGCGCGTGTCGGCCCAGGTGCCGTCCTCGGCGCGGGTGCGCGCTATGCAGGCGTTGCGCAGGACGCCCTCGCTGATGCAGCCGATCTTCTGGGCGACCTGCTGCGAGGCCGTGTTGTCGGCGGCCGTGCGCAGTTCGATGCGCTCGAACTTCTGGTCCGTGAACAGCCACTGGGCGGTGGCGAGCGCCGCCTCGGAGGCGTAGCCCTCGCCGCGCGCCCAGGGGGCGACGATGTACGACAGTTCGGTGGAGCGGACGTGCCAGTTGGTCTTGCCGAGCTGGATGACGCCGACCAGCCGCTGGGTGAGGAACTCGGTGACGGCGAGGTCGAGTCCGCGTCCCGCGGTGCGTTCGGCGGGGGCGTAACCGGCGATCCAGTCGCGGGCGTTGTCCTGGGTGAACGGCTGGGGCACGCTCGTCCAGGCCGCGACCTGTTCGTCGTTCATCATCTCGGCCATGGCGGCGATGTCGTCCTCGTCGAGGGGACGCAGCACCAACCGCTCCGTGCTGATGGAGATGTTGGGGAAGGTGCTCGTCATGCGCCGCTCCGTAACCTTCGAGTCGTCAGGTGCTGCTGAACTGCCCAGCATGCAGCATGAAAGCAGTGAACCGCACCACCGGGTCGACTCCCTCGCGGGAGCCGGTCCGGTGGTGCGGCGAGCTGATCAGCGGGCCGTCACGGTCCTGGGCGGAACCTAGAAGGAGGCGATGACCGAGCCGTTGTACTTGTCCTCGATGAACTTCTTGACCTCGGCGGAGTTCAGGAGCTTGGCGAGCTTCTGCACCCGCGGGTCCTTCTCGTCGCCCTTCTTGACGGCAAGGACGTTGACGTACTGGTTGCCCTTCGCGGACTCCAGGACGAGGGCCTCCTCGGCGGGCTTGAGACCGGCCGAGAGCGCGTAGTTGCCGTTGACGACCGCGGCGTCGACGTCGTCCAGGGAGCGCACCGTCTGGGCGGCCTCGACCTCCTTGAACGTCAGGCCCTTGGGGTTCTTGTCGATGCTCTGCGGGGTCTCCCGGCCCTTGCCGCCGTCCTTGAAGGTGATCAGCCCGTTGGCGGCGAGGAGCTTGAGGGCGCGGGACTCGTTGTCGGCGTCGTTCGGGACGGCGACGGTCGCACCGTTCTTGAGGGCGTCGACGCTCTTCACCTTGTGGGAGTAGAGGCCGAGCGGCTCGAGGTGGACGTCGGCGACGGACACGAGGTGGGTGCCGCGCGTGGCGTTGAAGTCGGCGAGGTAGGGCTTGCTCTGGAAGTAGTTGGCGTCCACCGAGCCGTCCTCGGTCGCCGTGTTCGGCGTGATGTAGTCGGTGACCTCCTTGACCTGGAGGTCGAGGCCGGCCTTCTTCGCCAGGTTGTCCTTGATGTAGTCGAGGATCTCGGCGTGCGGGGTGGGGGTCGCGGCGACGACCAGCGGCCCGCTGTAGTCGGAGGCGGCGGAGTCCTTGTCGGAGCCGCAGGCGCTGAGCCCGAGGGTGAGGGCTCCCGTGGCGAGGACGGCGGAGGTGATCTTGATGGCGTTACGCACGAAAAGTGCCTTTCCTTAAGGGTGGAGCAATCCCGCGTGGGTGCTGCGGGAAGATCTGGGGGGGGAGGTCGGTGAGGACGGGAGACCGGGTCCGGGCGGATCAGCCCGTCTTGCCCGTCGCCGCGGCGGGCTTGAGCAGCCGCAGCCTCGGGGCGGGGCCGGAGCGGCCGCCGCGGCGGTGCAGGGAGCGGGCCGCGTAGTCGCCGAGGAACTGGACGACCGCGATGACGACGGCGAGGATCGCGACGGTGATCCACATCAACTGGGTCTCGAAGCGCTGGTAGCCGTAGCGGATGGCGATGTCGCCGAGCCCGCCCGCGCCGACCGTGCCGGCCATCGCCGAGTAGCCGATGAGGGCGACGATCGTGGTGGTGGCGCTGGAGATGAGGGAGGGCAGGGACTCGGGTACGAGGACCTTGCGCACGATCGTCCAGGTGTTGCCGCCCATCGACTGCACGGCCTCGACCAACCCGCCGTCCACCTCGCGGACGGCCGTCTCGACCAGGCGGGCGAAGAACGGGACGGCGCCGATGGCGAGCGGCACGATGGCTGCCTCGCGGCCGAGGGTGGTGCCGGTGATCCAGCGGGTGAAGCTCATCAGCGCGACCATCAGGATGATGAACGGCATCGAGCGGACGATGTTCACGGCCTGCCCGATGACCTTGTTCGCGACGACGTTCTGGAGCAGCCCGTCCCGGTCGGTGAGGACCAGCAGGACGCCGAGCGGAAGTCCGGCGACGACGGCGATCAGCACGGACCAGCCGACCATGTAGAGCGTGTCCCAACACGCCTGGGACAGCAGCGGCTGCATCTCGGACCAGGTCACTTGGCACCTTCCTTGACCAGCGCGGGCGCCTGGGCCCGGTTGTCGACCACGTCGATCTGGAGGCCCTGCTCGCGCAGGAAGCCGATGGGCACGACGTTGTCCTCGAAGCGGCCGGGCAGTTCGATGCGCATCCGGCCGACCTGGAGGCCGCCGACGGTGTCGATCGCGGCGCCGAGGATGGAGACGTCGACGTTGTAGGTGCGCGCGAGCTGGGAGATGACCGGCTGGGTGGCGCTCTCGCCGTGGAAGGTGACGTCGACGACCGTGCGGTCCGCGCCGGCGGCCTCGCCCGTGACCGGGAAGAGGGCCGCGGCCAGTTCGGAGCCCGGTGTGGCGAGCAGGTCGGTGACCGTGCCGGACTCGACGATCCGGCCGTTCTCCATGAGGGCGGCCGAGTCGCAGACCGACTTCACGACGTCCATCTCGTGGGTGATGAGCAGGACCGTGAGCCCGAGCTGCCGGTTGAGGTCGCGCAGCAGCTGGAGGATCGAGCGGGTGGTCTCCGGGTCCAGGGCGCTGGTGGCCTCGTCGGAGAGCAGCACCTTCGGGTCGCCGGCCAGGGCGCGGGCGATGCCGACGCGCTGCTTCTGGCCGCCGGAGAGCTGTGCCGGGTAGGCCCCCGCCTTGTCGGCGAGACCGACCAGGTCGAGCAGCTCCAGCGCCTTGCGGGAACGTTCCTTCCCGGACTTCCCGAGGATTTCGAGCGGCAGCTCGACGTTGTCCTGGACGGTCCGCGAGGACAGCAGGTTGAAGTGCTGGAAGACCATGCCGATCCGGCTGCGCGCCCGGCGCAGTTCCCGGCCCGCGCGCGGCCCGCGTCCGGCGAGGGCCGTGAGGTCCTGCCCGGCGACGGTGACCGTGCCGGCGGTGGGGCGTTCCAGCAGGTTGACGCAGCGGATGAGCGAGGACTTGCCGGCGCCGGACTGGCCGATGACGCCGAACACCTCGCCTTCGCGGACGTGCAGATCGACGCCGTCGAGGGCGGTGACCTCACGGCCGCTGGAGCGGTAGACCTTGGTCAGGCCCGAGGTGGTGATCACTGGGGTTTCCGTCACTGTCGAGTGCGCGGGCATGGGGATGCCCGGGGCACGGGTGCGTTCGTTCAGGGACGCGGCAGGTTCTCGCGATGGCGGTGGAACCGGGGAGAACATGTGCGCGGGGCGGCGTCGGTCACCGGCGACGGAGGTCGCGCGGATACGCCACGGCGTCTCGCTTCGGGGCGCGAGGCTCAGGTGGTGCGGGGGCCCTCTAGAAGGCGCACATTCGACACATACAACGAGCACCGGGCGTCATGGTCGCCTCGGTCGCAAGGGTGCGGCTGCTCGTCGTGGTCATGCGGTCAGTTAACCAGACATACGAACCTGGCAGGACACAGGTGTCCGACATGCGGACACCTGTGTCCAGCGACGGACTCGCGTCACCGGCGGGCGGAGATCTCCACGCCGCCCTCGGCGACCAGTGCCGACAAGGCCGAGAGGTCCTTCACGACGAGGTCCGCGTCGAGCTCGTGGGCCTGGTGGGTTGTGGCCAAGGCCACGGTGGTCATCCCGGCGGCGCGGCCGGACGCCAGCCCCGCGGGGGCGTCCTCGAACACGACGCAGTCGGCCGGGTCGACGCCCAGGCGGCGAGCGGCGAGCAGATAGGGCTCGGGGTCGGGCTTGCCGCGCGTGACGTCGTCGGCGGCGACGAGCGTCTTGGGCCGGATGCCGACGGCGTCGAGCCGGGCCTCGGCGAGGCGCAGGGTGGCGGAGGTCACCACGGCCCACCGGTCGGCGGGCAGCGAGTCGAGGAAGTCGCGGGTGCCGGGCAGCAGTTCCACGCCCCCGTTCGGCACGTCCTCCACCTCCAGGAGTTCGATCCGCGCGACGGCCTCCGGCACGACGGCCGCGGGCAGCAGGTCGGCGGCTATCTCGACGGCGGTCCGCCCGTGCAGCGCGACGGACGCGAAGGCCTCGGCGTCGATGCCGTACTCGCCGACCCACCGGGTCCAGCAGCGCCGCACGGAGGCGAGGGTGGAGACGAGGGTGCCGTCGTTGTCGAACAGGAGGGCTTTGGCGTGGATCGTCATGCCCCAGACCCTACGATGCCCCCGAAACCCGCCCGACCCGGCCGAACCCGGCAGGACCGGGCGGACCCGGGCGGACCCGGGCGCAGCCGGACCCGTTCACGGCCGGGCCCACGCCCGGTCGGGCCCGGGCCCGCGCTGGGCAGGGCCCGCGCGCGGCGGTCCATTTGAGCCGTAATAGGGTCTCCGCATGCTTGATGCCCTGACGCCGGCGACCGGTGTCGCCGCGCTGCTGCTCGCCGCCTGGTGCGGCTGGGCGGCCTACCGTGACCAGCCGACCAAGGACTGGCACTTCATCGGGATGGCCGTGGTCTCGCTGCTGGCGCTGGTCCAGCTGGTGGTGGGGATCGTGCAGCTGGCTCGGGGCGAGAAGGCGGAGCAGGGCACGACGATCTTCGTGGCGTATCTGCTGGGCGCGTTCGCCTGCATCCCGGCCGCGGGGTTCATGTCGCTGGCCGAGCGCACCCGGTGGGGTTCGGTGACGGTCGCGGCCGGCGGGGTCGTCCTCGCCGTCCTGGAGGTGCGGCTCTATGACATCTGGGGAGGCTGAGATGACCACGGCGAACGACAGGCCCGCGCGGCTCATCGGCGGGCCGGGCATTCTGCTGGTCTGGCTGTACGGCGTGATGGTCGTCGGCGCGGTGTCGCGGTCCGTCTACCAGATCGCCACCGAGTTCGACCGGGCGCCGCTCGCGTACACGCTGTCGGCGGTGGCGGGCGTGGTGTACGGATTCATCACGTACTCGCTGGTGCGCGGCGGGGAGAAGGCCCGCAGGGCGGCGCTGGCGTGCTGCGCCGCCGAGCTCGCGGGTGTCCTGATCGTCGGGACCTGGACCCTGGTCGACCCCTCCGCGTTCCCGGACGCGACGGTGTGGTCGAAGTACGGCATGGGGTACGTCTTCATCCCCGTGCTGCTGCCGCTGTCGGCGCTGTACTGGCTCCGCAGGGCGCAGAAGCAGAACTGAGCGCCCGTCCGGGGTCCGGTGCGGCGCACCGGACCCGGCGAGCGCCGGACGGGGGTCGCGGCCGGACGGTCAGGCCGTCGTCGCGTACGTCCCGGCCGGCTTCTCCAGGATGATCATCGGTACGCCGTCCTCGCCGCCCTTGGACGTGCCCACCGTCTCGTAGCCGACCCGGCGGTACAGACGCAGGTTGCCCTCGCTGCGGTGGCCGGTGAACAGGCGGAACGTCTTGGCGCCGCGCTCCTCGGCGAGGGCCGACTCGGCCGCGCGCAGCAGCCGGGCGCCGATGCCGTGACCCTGGAGGCGGGGGTGGACGCAGAGCTTGCCGATGGCGGCCGCGTCGTCCTCGGTGATCCGGCCGCGCACCGAACCGACGACCTCCTCGCCCAGCCGTGCCACGTAGACGCAGTCGGAGCCGACCTCCTCGCGGACCGAGTCGAGGGTCTGGACGAGCGGGTCGATGCGGTAGTTGCCGTACAGCGCCGCCTCGCTCTGGAAGCACAGGTACTGCAACCTGAAGATCTGCTCCACGTCGTGCTCGGTCGCCACCGAGATGGTCACGCTCATGCCCATGTGCGCACGCCTCCCGCTCACCTGATCACCGGTTGTTCCACACTCCTATCCCCGCACTCCACGAGCCGCAACCTCCGGCGCAAGCAAACGCCGAAGACAACCAAGACATTTGGCACGTTCCGGCCCCAGACTGCCCTGTGAGATACCCAACTCCCCCGCGATCTCCCGATAGGTCGGATCCTGCGGCGAGAGCAGCGCCTCCAGCAGACGGGGGCAGCGGCCGGGCAGCCGGCGTACCGCGTCGCGCAGGGTGCGGCGGCGGGCGGCGCCCAGGGCGAGCTGTTCGGGGCCGCGGCCGGGATCGTCGACGGGGTCGGTGTCGTACGGCCGTTCACGGCGGGCCCGGCGGCGCGAGCGGCGCGCCTCGGCGCGGACGGCCTTGCGCAGCCAGGCGGGCGGGTCGTGCGGCGGCGCGCCGGCCGCGAGGCGTTCCAGGAGGCGGAGCCAGACCTCCTGCTCCAGGTCCCCGGCCTCGCTCCCCGAGCCCTGCGCCTCGGCCAGGGCCTCGGCGGCGAGCAACGGGCGCAGGGCGGTGAGCATCTCGTGCGTCATGTACGGCACGACGCGGCCGCCCGGACGCGGGTTCGCCGGGCGGCCGAGTGTCACTCCAAAGGGGAATCAGCCGTTGACGAAGTCCGCGCGGGCCAGCACCGCGGTGTCGGCGTTGTCGGTGAAGACGCCGTCGATACCGGTCGCGAAGTAGGCCTTGAAGGCGCCGAAGGCGTCTCCGTAGGCGTCGGCGTCGGTGCCCTTGCGGAAGCTCGTGGGCAGGAAGGGGTTCTCGTTGCGCATGGTGTAGGGGTGCAGCACCAGGCCCACCGCATGGGCGTCCTTGACCAGGGCGGTCGGGGTGGTGAGGTTGCCGCTCGCGTCCTTCGGGACGACCAGGTCGAGGGTCGGTCCGATGCCCTGGGCGTAGCCGGCCATCTCCCTGAGGCCCGCGGGCGTGACGAGGTCGGCGACCGTGCGCGGGTCGCCCGTCTCGACGAAGTCCCAGGGGCGGCTCGCGGCCGAGGAGAGCAGCACGACGAGGGGGTTGTCCACGAGCGTGTTCAGACGCTGGATGCTGGTCGGCTCGAAGGACTGGAGGATGACCGGCGAGTTCCACTTGTCCTTGCCGTGCTTGCGCAGCAGCTTGGCGACCCGCTCCTCAAGGCCCAGGCCCAGCTTGCGGAAGTAGGTGGGGTGCTTGGTCTCCGGGTAGATCCAGACCTGCTTGCCCCGCTTGCGGGTCTGCTCGTCCTGCCAGCGGAGCACCTCTTCGAAGGTGGGGATCTCCCAGCGGCCGTTGTAGAGGGTGTTGTGCGGGCGGTTGGCCGGGATCCGCTCGATCGCGCGCAGGGTCTTCAGCTCGGCGAGCGTGAAGTCCTCGGTGAACCAGCCGGTGGTGGAGACGCCGTCGAGGACCTTGGTGGTCCTGCGGGCGGCGAACTCCGGGTGGTCGGCGACGTCCGTGGTGCCGCCGATCTCCGGCTCGTGGCGGCAGACGAGGTGACCGTCCCGGGTGACCACCAGGTCACCGGCCTCGACGACGTCGGCGTCGAGGTCGAGGGCGAGCTGGTACGAGCCGAAGGTGTGCTCGGGCCGGTAGCCGCTGGCCCCCCGGTGGCCGATGACCGTGGGCTTCGGCAGGCTCTTCAGGCCTCCCGTGTGCCGGGCGTCGGCTCCCGCCGTGTGCCGGGCGTCGGCTCTCGCCGGGCCGGCCAGCCCGAGGACCGCTCCGCTCGCGCCGAGGACCGCGGCGCCGAGCAGTGCCCGGCGTCCGGTGACCGCCTGTTCCTCGTCCGACCCCTGCGACTGCTGTGACCCGTGCGTGCCCATGAGCACCCTCCTGCCGTCGGCTCGTGCGTGCGGGCCGATGGTAGGGGCGTGGACATGGCGGAAGAGAGGCCTCGGAGGGAACGCGCGGATGACACCGGATGGCGCCTCGACGGCGAGTGGTGACGGTATGTCGGCTTGGGCGCGGACGGCCGGGGTACCCGGGCGGCACCCGCTCGGAGCAGTCGGCCGGCGGGCGGCGTGTGTCGTCCGTCACCCTGTCCCGTCTCGTGACATCCGCGTTGCGCACAGGTCCCGAAGCTGCACCGCAGGTAAACATGCGTCAACAATGCGTAAGACTCCGGTGAACCCGATGTGCGCCACCCGGGGACCCGCGAGTATCGTCCTCACCTGCACAGACACATCGCACACACAGACTCGTCGCACTTCGCTCGGCCGTCTTTCGACTCCGGAGGGTCCGTTGTCCCGCTTCACGCTCATCAAGGCAGTGCTCGGACCGGTCATGCGCCTGATGTTCCGCCCCCAGGTGGAGGGCGTGGAGCATATTCCGGGCGACGGCCCGGTCATCCTCGCCGGCAACCACGTCACGTTCATCGACTCGATGATCCTGCCGCTCGTCTGCGACCGTCAGGTCTGCTTCATCGGCAAGGACGAGTACGTGACCGGCAAGGGCCTCAAGGGCCGGCTGATGGCGTGGTTCTTCACGGGCGTCGGCATGATCCCGGTCGACCGGGACGGCGGCAAGGGCGGGGTCGCGGCGCTGATGACGGGCCGCCGGATCCTGGAGGAGGGCCGGGTCTTCGGCATCTACCCCGAGGGCACCCGCTCCCCCGACGGCCGGCTGTACCGCGGCCGTACCGGTATCGCGCGGCTGACCCTGATGACCGGGGCGCCCGTCGTCCCGTTCGCCATGATCGGCACGGACAAGATCCAGCCGGGTGGCTCCGGGATGCCGCGGCCGAGCAAGGTCACGGTCCGCTTCGGCGAGGCGATGGAGTTCTCCCGGTACGAGGGGATGGACCGGGACCGCTATGTGCTGCGGGCCGTGACCGACTCGGTGATGACCGAGGTCATGCGACTGTCCGGTCAGGAGTACGTGGACATGTACGCAACCAAGGCGAAGGCCGCGTAAGCCTCCGGCGGTCGGAGCCCAGAGCCTCCCGCGGCCGTCCGTCGTCGGCGCAAGCCTTCGACGGACGGCCGCGGTTCGCGTGCGGGCGCCGACGCGGTCCGCGTGCGGGCTCGGGCGCGGTTCGCGTGCGGGCTCGGGCGCGGTTGTGCCGTGGTGGCGTCGGCCGGGCCCGGTCGGCTCTACAGTCGCTGGTCTCGCAGCAGGAACCACGCCGCCACCGCCGTCGCGAGCAGGACCACGGCGCCCGCTCCCGCCGCCAGGCCCAGGCCGTCCACGAACGCCTCGCGGGCCGAGGACAGCAGTTGCCGCGCCGTGTCCGGGGGCAGGTGTCCCGCCGCCTCGACCGCGCCGCCGAGCGACTCGTGCGCCGCGGCCGGGGTGCCCGCCGGGGCGGTGAAGCCGTGGTAGACGCCGGTCATGATGGAGCCGAGCACGGCGATGCCGAGGGCCGCGCCCAGTTCGTACGCCGTCTCGGAGACCGCCGACGCGGCGCCGGCCTGTTCCTTGGGCACGCTGGACAGGATCACGTCGGCGGTGACGGTGAAGGAGAACCCGGCGCCGACTCCGACGACCAGCAGGGCGGTGCCGAGGAACAGGTAGTCCGTCGACCGGTCCAGCACGGTGAGCGCCGCGAGCGCGAGGCCCACGGCGGCGAGACCGCCCGAGACCACGGCCCGTACCGAGAACCGCCGGGCCGCGTGGCCCGCCACCAGACCGGCCGCCACCGCACCGACCGCGGCGGGCAGCTCGGCCAGACCCGCCTCGAACGGGCCCCGGCCCTGGACGAGTTGCAGGTACTGGGAGAGGAAGAACACCAGGCCGGACAGGCCCAGCACGGTCAGCAGGTCGGCGATGACGGCGCCGCTGAACCCGCGGCTGCGGAACAGCCGCATGTCCAGCAGCGGGGCCGGCAGGGTGAGCTGACGCCGGACGAACCCGTACAGAGCGGCCGCGCCCAGCGCGCCCGCGGCCGCCGTCTCCCAGGTGGGTCCGTGGGTGGCGGCCTCCTTGACCGCGTAGACGACACCGATCATGCCGACCAGGGACAGCACCACGCTGATCAGGTCCCAGGGTCCGGGGCTCGGGTTGCGCGACTCCGGCAGCAGCCTGCTGCCGACGAGGACGAGGACGGCCATCACGGGCAGGTTGATCAGGAAGACCGAGCCCCACCAGAAGTGCTCCAGCAGGAAGCCGCCGACGACCGGGCCGACGGCCGTGCCCGCCGAGGCGACGGCGCCCCAGATGCCGATGGCGAGGCTGCGTTCGCGCGGGTCGTGGAAGAGGTTGCGGATCAGGGCGAGCGTGGCCGGCATCAGGGTGGCACCGGCGACCCCGAGCAGGGCCCTGGCCAGGATCATCGTCTCGGGCGTGGTCGCGTAGGCGTTCAGGACGGAGATCGCGCCGAACGCGGTGGCTCCGCAGAGCAGGATCCGCTTGCGCCCGATGCGGTCGCCGAGGCTGCCCATGGAGACGAGCAGACCGGCGATGACGAAGGAGTAGACGTCACCGATCCACAGGAGCTGGGTGCCGGTGGGCTCCAGGTCCTCGCTGATGTAGGGGGTGGCGAGGCCGAGGACGGTCGCGTCGACGGCCACCAGCAGCACGGCGAGCACGAGGACGGACAGTGCGAGCCAGCGGCCCGGGCGGCGCACCGCCTCCGTCGTCGCGGCCGGCCGCAGGGTGCTGCTCATGATTCCTCTCTCCGTGGTTCGTCATGTCGTGGTTCGTCGCGTCGTGGTTCGTCGCGGGACGGCTCGTCGCGTCTCAGCGCGCCGCCGAGGAGCAGTTCGACGGTCATGCGGGTGAAGTCCTTGGCCGCGACCCGGCCTTCCGAGACCGCCCAGGCGGCGGAGGCGAGCAGCCCGTAGAGCGCCTCGGTCAGCCAGGCGGGGGTGAGGTCGATGCGGAATTCACCGCTCTCCTGGCCGCGCCGGAACAGGGCCGCGATGCGGTCGTCGATCCGGGTCCAGCCGGTGTTCTGGCCGTCGCCCTCGAAGAGCTGGTTCTCGGTGTAGAGGAAGGCGAGCAGCCCGGCGGCGGGTTCGATCGCGCGCACCAGCCGGTGCACGGCGTCCCGCGCCGGCCCCTCGTCCAGGCGGGCCGCGTCCAGCGCCGCCTCGCACTCGGCGATGCCGAGCGACTCCAGCGCCCGTACGAGCGCGTCGCGCCCGGCGAACTGGCGGTGCAGGGTGGCCCGGCTGATCCCGGCGGCCCTGGCGACCTCGTCCATGGTCGCGGTGGCCCTGCGGGTCAGCAGGGCGGCTGCGCTGCGCAGCACGTGGTCACGGTCGACAGCCATGAGACAAGGATAGACCATATGAGACAGTCATGTCTCACCAAAGGCGTGAGTGACTCACCGCGTGTCTCGTCGACGGCATGCGTGACCCACCGTGGCGGGTCCTGGACCGCGGCGGTCGGGGGCGGCGGGCCCCACTTCTGTTCGAAGCGCTCAGTGCCAGCGCAGCTGCCCGCGCCGCTCCCAGTACGCGTGCGGCTCCTCCACCAGCGTGGCCAGCCGGGCCAGGCGGTCCTCGTCGAGGTCCACGACGGCCGCGTGCAGGTTGGAGGCGAGCTGGCCGACGGTCGCGGCACCGGACAGGACGACCCCGGCCCAGGGCCGGCGCAGCACCAGGGCGAGGGCGACCGCGTCGCAGCCGAGGGAGACCTCCGCCGCCACCTCCTTCAGCACCCGCGGCGCGTACGGCTCCGCGAGCCGTCCGTTGGCCACGCCCTCCTTGACGATCACCGTGAGCCCGGCGTCGTGCGCCTCGGCGAGGGCCGGGGCGGCGGAGGTCTCCAGGGCGTTGTACGTCGCCTGGACGGTACGGAAGAGGGGCTCGCCCTCGACCGTGACGGCGAGCGCGGCCCGGATGGCCTCGGCCTGGTCCGGGCCGCTGGTGGAGAAGCCGACGGTGACGCCCCGGGCGGCCGACTCCGCGAGCTTCGCGTGCAGTTCCTTGTCGGTGAGGGCCGGGCTGTCCGGGGTCACCGAGTGGATCTGGTGGAGGTCGAGCCGGTCGCCGAGCAGGGCGTCGGTCTCGGCGCGCTGCCGCTCGTACGTCGCGAGACCGTGGTCCTTGACCTCGTGCCGCTCGGCCTCGACGGACCAGTCGGCGGTGTACGTGTAGCCCCACTTGCTGCCGACGACGACGTCGTCGGCCTCGGGGTGCGCGGTCAGCCACTCGGCGAGGAACTCCTCCGCGCGGCCGTAGGAGCGGGCGGCGTCGAAGTAGCGCACACCCTGGGCGTAGGCGGCGTCCAGCAGTTCGTGGGTCCGCTCGCGCAGGGCGTCGACACTGCGCACGGACGGCAGGTCCTGCTCCCGGCCGAGGTTGATGTAACCGGGTCGGCCGACGGCGGCGAGACCGAGGCCGAGATGACAGGTGGGCGTCGTGGCGGTGGCGAGGCGGGTGAACGGCATCGCTGGCTCCGGTTCGGTCGGCTCCTTGCGGCTGGAACCAAACCTAACCGCCCTGGTGACGGTGAAACGTGAGCGCGCCGCCGGGTGGTCCGGCGGCGCGGTGTTCTCCGTGTCCCCCGGCCCCGCGTGGAGCCGCGGGACGGGGGATCGGCCGTCGGACCGTCACCGCTTCCCGGCGTCCGCCCAGGCGTGCTGGGCCGCCACGTCCGCCTGCACCTCGGCGAGCTGGACGGCGACCGCCTCCGGCGCCGTACCGCCGCGGCCGTTGCGGGAGGCCAGGGCTCCGGGGACGTTGAGGACCGAGCGCACCTCGGGGGTGAGGTGGACGGAGATCTTCGCGAACTGCTCGTCCGTCAGTTCGTCGAGCTCCTTGCCCTCGGCCTCGGCGGCCTTCACGCACTCGCCGGCCACCTCGTGCGCCACCCGGAACGGCACACCCTGCTTGACCAGCCACTCCGCGATGTCGGTCGCGAGGGAGAAGCCCGCCGGGGCCAGCTCCTCCATCCGCTCGCGGTGGACGGTGAGGGTGGCGATCATGCCGGTGAAGGCCGGGAGCAGGACCTCGAGCTGGTCGCAGGAGTCGAAGACCGGCTCCTTGTCCTCCTGGAGGTCGCGGTTGTACGCGAGCGGGAGGGCCTTGAGCGTGGCCATGAGGCCGGTCAGGTTGCCGATCAGCCGGCCCGACTTGCCGCGCGCCAGCTCGGCGATGTCGGGGTTCTTCTTCTGCGGCATGATCGACGAACCCGTGGAGAACGCGTCGTGCAGGGTCACGAAGGAGAACTCCTTCGTGTTCCAGATGATGATCTCCTCGGCGATCCGGGAGAGGTTGACCCCGATCATCGCGGTGATGAAGGCGAACTCGGCGGCGAAGTCGCGGGAGGCCGTGCCGTCGATGGAGTTGCCGACGCTGCCGCGCTCGAAGCCGAGGTCCGCGGCGACCGCCTCCGGGTCCAGGCCGAGGCTGCTGCCGGCGAGCGCGCCCGCGCCGTACGGCGACACGGCGGTCCGCTCGTCCCACTGGCGCAGGCGTTCGGCGTCCCGCGACAGCGACTGGACGTGGGCGAGCACATGGTGGGCGAAGAGCACCGGCTGGGCGTGCTGGAGGTGGGTGCGGCCGGGCATCGCCACGTCCGGGTGGGCCTCGGCCAGACCGATCAGCGCGTCCTGGAGGTCGGCGATCAGGCCGCCGACGATCCGGGCGTGGTCGCGCAGGTACATCCGGAAGAGGGTGGCCACCTGGTCGTTGCGGGACCGGCCCGCGCGCAGTTTGCCGCCGAGGTCGGGGCCGAGGCGCTCCAGCAGACCCCGTTCGAGGGCGGTGTGGACGTCCTCGTCGGCGACCGTGCCGACGAAGGAGCCGTCCGCGACGTCCGCCTCCAGGCGGTCGAGGCCCGCCAGCATCCGGGTCAGTTCGTCGTCCGTGAGGAGCCCCGCCTTGTGCAGCACGCGCGCGTGGGCACGCGAACCCGCGATGTCGTACGGCGCGAGCCGCCAGTCGAAGTGGACGGACGCGGACAGCTTTGCCAGGGCCTCGGCGGGACCGTCGGCGAAACGGCCGCCCCAGAGCCGTACGTCACCGCTGTTGCTGCTCACTCGCGTTGCTCCTCGTAAGTGGTGATGTGCGGCCGGCTCCGCGTGCGCGACCTTGCCTGCATGATTATGCGGAACTCTGCATGATTCGTCAATCTCCGGGGGTCGCGGGGATTCCCGGCGGACTTTTCCCCGACCTGTTGAACGCGGGAAAACGCTTTCACGTATCTCTGCCCGAACGCAGGCGCCGCGTTGCCAGACGAAGACACCCCCGAACCGAGTGAGGCCATCGCATGTCCAGGGCACTTCCGAAGTACAACAAGCGCCGTGTCGCGATCATCGGCGGCGCCGCGGCCGTGGCGCTGTCCGGCGCGGTCATCGCCGGTTCCGCCTTGGCCGGCCCGTCGTCCGGCAACGGCGGCACCAACGCCCGGACGCTGGCCGATCCGGGCACCATCAGCTGCCCGGACGTCGCCTCCGAGCTGCCCGCGATCCCGGCCACGGCCAAGGCCGAGGTCGACCGCAACCTCGCCCTGCTCCAGACCCAGATCAACGAGGCCAACACCCGCCTCGTCAACACCGTCGGCCAGGGCGGACCCAACTTCGTCCAGAACGCCATCCTCGGCCCCCTCAAGGACAAGCGCGTCTCCACCATCGACCGCATCGCCATCTCCATCGGCCGCACCGCCGCCAAGCCCCAGGGCCTCGACGCCCTCGCCGCCTGCACCCTCAACGCGGGCGGTGCGGCGGGCACCGGGGCGAACGCCGGAGCGAACGCCGGAGCCACGTCCGGCGCGACCGCCACCGCGGCCGCGACCGCCCCGGCGGGCAACGCCGGCGCGAGCGGCGTCGGGACCATCAGCTGCCCGGACGTCGCCTCCGAGCTGCCCGCGATCCCGGCCACGGCCAAGGCCGAGGTCGACCGCAACCTCGCCCTGCTCCAGACCCAGATCAACGAGGCCAACACCCGCCTCGTCAACACCGTCGGCCAGGGCGGACCCAACTTCGTCCAGAACGCCATCCTCGGCCCCCTCAAGGACAAGCGCGTCTCCACCATCGACCGCATCGCCATCTCCATCGGCCGCACCGCCGCCAAGCCCCAGGGCCTCGACGCCCTCGCCGCCTGCACCCTGAACAAGTGAGGTGACGGACACGCCGCGGCCGCCCCGGGAGCACGCCGACCGGGGCGGCCGCGGCACGCCGGGGCCCGGACGGACCACCCGGGCTGCCGCCGCCGGTGGTGCCGTCTAGCTTCTGATCATGCGCCCTGGTGCCGTCGCCGCCTCGCTCGTCTCGCTGTCCTTCCTGCTGCTGGGCGCCGCCGCCCCCGGTGCGGACCCGCCGCTGCCCGCGCAGTTGGCGGACACCGGCGGCGGCCGTCAGCTGATCACCGCTCAGGCCCCCTCGACCGACGCCACGTCGGGCACGCTCGCCTGGTGGGACCTGCGCGACGGGCGGTGGGTGCGGGCCGGTTCCGCACCGGCCCGGTTCGGGGCGAGGGGACTGGCGGAGGGCGCCTCGCGCTCCCAGGGGACGAACACGACCCCGACGGGGCTGTACGACCTGCCGTTCGGCTTCGGGATCGAGCCGGCCCCGGCCGGGACCGAGGTCGCCTACCGGCCGGTCCGGGAGACCTCGTGGTGGTGCCAGGACAACGACTCCCGGTCCTACAACCGCTTCACCGAGCCCCGCCCGGCCGACTGCCGGGCCGCCGAGTCCGAGCACCTGATCGCCTACACGAAGCAGTACGCGTACGCGCTCGTCGTCGGCTTCAACTACGCCCAGCCGGTGCGCGGGCGTGGCGCCGGGATCTTCCTGCACGTCAACGGGGCCGGGGCGACGGCGGGTTGCGTGTCGGTCCCGGTGGACGCGATGCGCGCGCTGCTGCGCTGGGCCGACCCGGCGCTGCGCCCGCACATCGCGATCGGTACGCGCAGCGGGGCGACGGCGATCACGCGGTACTGACGTCCGGCGGGCGCTGCCGGGGCAGCCGTACCGTGAAGGTCGTCGCTCCCGGGCGGCTCGTCAGGTCCACGTTCCCGGCGTGCGCGTCCACCACGGCCGCCACGATCGACAGGCCGAGTCCGGCGCCGCCGCCGGAGGCCTCCGTACGGCGGCGGTCGGCGCGGGTGAAGCGTTCGAAGACGCCCGGCCTGATGTCGTCGGGGACGCCGGGGCCGTTGTCGTGGACCGCGAGGACGGCCGCCTCGGCGTCGGCCTCCAGGGTCACCGTGGCCTCGGTGCCCGCGGGGGTGTGCAGCCGCGCGTTGGCCAGCAGGTTGGCCAGCACCTGGTGCAGCCGGTGGGCGTCGCCGGTCACCGTGACCGGGTTCTCCGGGAGCTCCAGGGTCCAGCGATGGCCGGGGCCGGCCACCCGGGCGTCGGTGACCGCGTCCAGGACCAGGCGGGTGAGGTCGACCGGCAGGCGTTCGAGGGGGCGTCCGGCGTCCAGCCGGGCCAGCAGGAGCAGGTCGTCGACCATCTCGCCCATCCGGGACGACTCGGCGGCGATGCGTTCCAGGGCATGGGTGATCTGCGCCGGCACGGGCCCCGGGTGCAGCAGGGCGAGCTCGGCGTGCCCGCGTACCGAGGCCACCGGGGTGCGCAGTTCGTGGCTGGCGTCGGCCGCGAAGCTGCGCAGCCGTTCCTCGCTGGCGTGGCGCTTGGTCAGCGCGTCCTCGACATGGCCGAGCATCCGGTTGAAGGCGGCGGCGAGCCGGCCCACCTCGCCGCGCGGGTCGGACTCGGGGGCCCGTGGCGGCAGCGCGACCTCGCCGCTGGCCAGCGACAGTTCGGCGACCCTGGTCGCGGTGGCCGCGACCCTGCTGAGCGGGCGCAGCGACCAGCGCACCCAGAGGGCGCCGGCCACACCGGTGGCGGCCAGGGCGAGGGCGAAGACGATCCCGGCGACCAGTTCCAGCCGGTGGACGGTGGCCTGGACCGGCTCCAGCGGCAGCCCGGTGACCAGTACGTCGCCGTCGAGGCCCCGGGCCGCCATGAGCCGGTAGTCGTCGAGGGCGGAGAGCGCGACCGTGTGGCCCCTGCCGTCGGCCGGGACCGCGGCGAGCCGCCCGCGGTCCCCGGCGGTCAGGGGCACGTCCAGGATGGTGGTGGCCTCGCCGCCGGGGACGACGGCCGCGTTGGTGACCGTGCCGCCGACCAGACGGGCGCCGAAGGTGCCCGTGACCTGCCGGCGGGTGTCGCCGTACTCGTCGCCGTCGTGGTCGTCGCGCAGTCGGCCCGGGTGCTCCAGGCTCGCCGGGAACCGGGTCCCGACGCCGCCGAGCTGCTCGTCGAGGCGGCTGGTGAGGAAGCCGTTCAGCCCGACGACGGCGGCCACGCCGACCGCGGCGCAGCTGATCGCCAGCAGCACCACCAGGCCGAGGGTGAGCCGGGCCCGCAGCGTGCGCGGCCCGGGCAGCCGACCCAGCAGCGGACGCGCCCCCGACCGCGCGGCCCGGCCCGCGGCCGAGCGCGGACGCAGGCGCAGGCGCAGGCGCGGGGGCAGGTTCAGGCGCAGGCGCGGGCGGGATCCCGGGCGCGGTCGCGGTGTCATCGGCTCACCGGACCACCGGCTTGAGGACGTACCCCGCCCCGCGCACCGTGTGGATCATCGGCTCGCGGCCCGCGTCCACCTTCTTGCGCAGGTACGAGATGTACAGCTCGACGACGTGGGCGCGGCCGCCGAAGTCGTACGACCAGACGCGGTCGAGGATCTGCGCCTTGCTGAGCACCCGCCGCGGGTTGCGCATCAGCAGGCGCAGCAGCTCGAACTCGGTCGGCGACAACTCGATCAGCTCTCCCGCGCGGGTGACCTCGCGGGCCTCCTCGTCCATCACCAGCTCGCCGACGGTCAGGCGGGGACCGTCGTCCTGCCGGCGGGCGATCCCGGCGCGGCGCAGCAGTCCCCGGACCCGGGCGACGACCTCCTCCAGGCTGAAGGGCTTGGTGACGTAGTCGTCGCCACCCGCCGTGATGCCCGCGATGCGGTCCTCGACCGCGTCGCGGGCGGTGAGGAAGAGCACACAGACGTCCGGCGTCACCTCGTGCAGGGCGCGCAGCACGGCGAAGCCGTCGGTGTCGGGGAGCATCACGTCGAGGACGACGGCGTCGGGCATCAGTTCGCGGGCCTCGGCGAGCGCGGTCGCGCCGTCGCCGGCCGTACGCACCCGCCAGCCCTCGTAGCGCAGCGCGCCGGACAGCACCTCGGCGAGGTCGGGGTCGTCGTCGACGACGAGGACGCGCAGCGGTGTGCCGTCGGGACGGGTCACGGCCGGATGGCCGGAGCGGGTGGTGTTCATGGCTCTCACCAGCATCACCCCTCGGGACGGCGCCCGGCGCCCGTGGCCACTGTGAGTTTCCTCTGAGTCCGCAGTGCGGGGCGCCCGCTCAGAGCGATCTCAGAGGTTCGACCCGCACAGTGGCGGACGGAACGGACGGCAGGACGGAAGGACGCACATATGACCACCGTGGACGAGCGTCGGGCGGCGACCGCCCGACCACCGGCCGCCCGGCGCTCCCCCGCGGGTCCGGTGCTCGCGCTGCTGTGGGCGGGGGCGTTCGCCGTGCTCGCGCTGTGGTGGTCGGACACCGGTTCCGTGATCGGCGCGGCGGGCTGGCTGACCGGCGCCGGCCGGATCGCCGGGCTGCTGTGCGGGTACGCGTGCGCGGTGCTGGTGGGCCTGATGGCGCGGGTGCCGCTGCTGGAGCGGCGGATCGGCTCGGACCGGGTGGCCCGCTGGCACGCCATGGCGGGTCGGTACACCGTCTGTCTGCTGGTGGCGCACCTCGTGCTGATCCTCGCCGGGTACGCCGCCCAGGACCGCCAGTCGGTCCTGCACGAGACGGTGACCGTGGTCCTGGACTACCCGGACATGCTGAAGGCCACCGCGGCCACCGTGATCCTGTTCGCGGTCGGCGTCACCTCGGCCCGTGCCGCGCGCCGCCGGACCAGCTACGAGTTCTGGTACTACGTCCACCTGCTCACGTACGCCGCGGTGTTCCTCGCCTTCGGCCACCAGCTGACGCTCGGCGACGACTTCAACGGCGACGCGGTCGCCACGGCGGCCTGGTACGTGCTGTACCTCGGCGTCGCGGCCCTGGTGCTCTGGTTCCGGGTCCTGGAACCGGTGCGGTTCAACCGGCGCCACCGGATGCGGGTCGAGTCCGTGCAGCGGGAGGCGCCGGGCGTGTACTCGGTCGTGGTGCGCGGTGAGCGGCTGGACGAGACGGGCGCCCGGGCGGGCCAGTTCTTCCGGTGGCGGTTCCTCGGGGAGGGCATGGGCTGGACGTCGACGCCGTACTCCCTGTCCGCGCCGCCCCGCCCGGACCTGATGCGCATCACGGTCAAGGCGCTCGGCGGGCACAGCGCGGCGGTGTCCCTGCTGCGGCCGGGCACCCGGGTGTGGGCGGAGGGGCCGTACGGGTCGATGACCGCCGACCGGCGCACCGCCGCCCGGTCGCTGCTGATCGCGGGCGGGGTCGGGATCACCCCGTTGCGCGCGCTGTTCGAGACGCTGCCGGGCGAGGTGACCCTGCTGTACCGGGCGCGCACCGCCGAGGACCTCGCGCTGGGCCAGGAACTGGAGGCGCTGGCGCGCCGACGCGGCGCGAAGGTGCTCTACGCGCTCAACGGCCCCCGGGGGGAGCGCCCCGACCTCTCCGCCGGTGCGCTGCGCTCGGCCGTCACCGGTCTGGCCGGGCACGACGTGTACCTGTGCGGTCCGCACTCCTTCGCCCAGGACGTGTACCGGGAGCTGCGCGCCGCCGGCGTGCCGGACCGCCGTATCCACCACGAGTCGTTCGAACTGTGAGGCCGTCGTGCACCCGTTGAGGAAGAACCGTCCCCTGCGCCGGATCGTGCTGTCCGGAGCCGCCACCGTCTGCGGAACGGTCCTGCTGCTGTCGTTGAAGCCGCACACGAGCACGGCCGTGGCGGTGGCCGTCCCGCCCGCCGCCTCGGCCGGGTCGGGCGCGGCCGGCTCCTCCGGTTCCACCGGCTCGGGTTCGTCCGGTTCGTCGGGCACCAGGACCGTCACCGGGGAGACCGTCCAGACCCGTTGGGGCCCCGTCCAGGTGCGGATCACCCTGAAGGACGGCAGGCTGACCGAGGTCACCGCGGTCACCTACCCGCAGGAGAACCCGCGGGACCAGGAGATCAACAGCTACGCCGTCCCCGAGCTGCGACGGGAGGCGCTGGCGGCGCAGAGCGCGGACATCGACACCGTCTCGGGGGCGACGTACACGAGCGACGGTTACCGCCGGTCACTCCAGTCCGCACTCGACTCGGCGGAAAGCTGAACACTCGGGAGACTCCGCACGTATGTGTGGGCCAAGGGTCAAGTCTCCACGGAGGAACCGTGACCACCACGCTCGCGGGCGGCCGTGCCGCCCGACGCCAGACGATGCGCCGCATCCGTCCGCGCCGCTCCCCTGCCGTCCCCCTGCTGCTCGCCGTATGGGCGGGCGCGATGGGGGTCCTGTGGCTGTGGTGGCACAACACACCGTCGATCGCCGACGACAACAGCAAGATCCTCAACGCGGGCCGGATCACCGGTCTGCTGGCCGGGTACCTGATGGCGCTCGTCGTCCTGCAGATGGCCCGGGTCCCCGCGCTGGAGCGGCGGGTGGGCTCCGACCGGGTGGCCCGCTGGCACGCGATGAGCGGCCGCTACACGCTGTCCCTGGTCATCGCGCACGTCTTCCTCACCATGTGGGGCTACGCGCTCCAGGGCGGCAGGACGCTGGGCGACATCGTCCAGCAGACGATCGACTCCATCAACCAGCTCCCGGACATGGGCAAGGCCGCCATCGGCACGGGCCTGCTGGTCGTCATCGGACTGGTGTCGGTCGGCGGCATCCGCAGGCTGATGCCGTACGACACCTGGTACCACATCCATCTGATGACGTACGCGGCCGTGTTCCTGACGTTCTGGCACCAGATCACCACCGGCAACGACTTCGCCGTGGAGCCGGTCGCGAAGACCGCGTGGTACGCGCTGTACGGCTCGGTCACCGCGCTGGTCCTCTGGTACCGCATCCTCACCCCGATCCGGCTGAACCTGCGGCACCGGATGCGGGTCGAGGCGGTCATCGAGGAGACGCCCGGCATCGTGTCGGTGCTGATCGGCGGACGCAGGCTGCACCGGATGGGCGCGGAGGCGGGTCACTTCTTCCGCTGGCGGTTCCTGGCCCCGGGCATGCGCTTCAGCTCGCACCCGTACTCGCTGTCGGCGGCGCCCCGCCCGGACATGCTGCGGATCACCGTCAAGGCGATCGGCGACCACAGCGCCGCGCTGCGCAAGTTGCAGCCCGGCACCCGGGTGTGGGCCGAGGGCCCGTACGGGGCGATGACCGCCTCCCGGCGCAGCCAGGGCAAGGTGCTGCTGGTCGCGGGAGGGGTCGGCATCACCCCGATGCGGGCGCTGTTCGAGACGCTGCCCGGCGCGGCCGGTGACATCACCCTGCTCTACCGCGCCAACACCACCCAGGACCTGGCGCTGTGGGACGAGCTGTCCAAGATCGCCGCCGAGCGTGGCGCCCGGCTGATGTACGCGGTCAACAGCCCCGAGGGCGAGCGCCCCGACATCTCCGCCGAGACGCTGCGCCGCAAGATCGGGGACATCGAGCGCCACGACGTCTTCATGTGCGGGCCGCCCGGCTTCGCCCAGCAGGTGTACGAGGCACTGCGCGGCGCGGGGGTCCCCGCCCGGCGCATCCATCACGAGTCGTTCGAGATGTGAGCGACGGGAGCCAGGAGCGATGAAGAAGAGCCACCCCCTGCGGCGTATCGTGCTCGCGACCGCCGCCACCGTGTCCGGAATCGTGCTGCTGCTGTCGCTGAAGCCGACGACCGACCCGAACGCCGCGCAGGCCGCCGGCGCGATCCCGCAGCAGACGGCCGCGGCACAGGAGTCGGCCCAGGGCGGCGCCGCGGCCGCCGGGTCCGGCACCGTCACCGGACGCGTGGCCCAGACCCAGTACGGTCCCGTCCAGGTGCGCCTGACCATGAGCGGCGGCAAGATCACCAAGGCGGAGGCGGTGCAGGCGCCCAGCGGCGGCACCAGCAGCCAGAAGACCGAACTGTCCGTGCCCAAGCTCAACCAGGAGGCGGTCGCCGCGCAGAGCGCGGACATCGACGCCGTCTCCGGCGCCACGTACACCAGCGCCGGCTACAAGCAGTCCCTCCAGTCCGCGCTGGACCAGGCGAAGGCCGCGGGCGGCTCCTCGACGGGGGGCAACACGGGGAGCGGCAACGGCGGCGGCAAGGCCTCGGCCCCGGCCGCGCAGGCCCGTACCGTCACCGGCAGCGTGGCGCAGACCCAGTACGGCCCGGTCCAGGTCCGGATCACGGTCAGCGGCGGCAAGATCACCAAGGCGGAGGCGGTGCAGGCGCCCAGCGGCGGCACCAGCAGCCAGAAGACCGAACTGTCCGTACCGAAGCTCAACCAGGAGGCGGTGGCGGCCGGCAGCGCGGACATCGACGCGGTGTCGGGGGCGACCTACACCAGCACCGGCTACAAGCAGTCCCTCCAGTCCGCCCTGGACCAGGTCGGTGGCTGAGTCGGTGGCCGAGTCGGAGACCGGTTCCGCGCAGGATCCCGCCCCGGTACGGCACGCGGAGGAGGTCATGGGGACCGTCTTCTCCTTCGACGTCCGGGGCGGGGAGCCCGGCGCCGTGCGGGCCGCGCTCGACGCGGCCGTCGCCGAACTGCACCGGGCCGACGACGTGTTCAGCACCTACCGCGAGAACAGCGAGCTCTCCCGGCTGGCCCGGGGCGAACTGTCCGTCGAGGAGTGCGCTCCCGAGGTGGCCGAGGTGCTGGAGCTGGGCGCGCAGGCGGAACGGCTGAGCGAGGGCTGGTTCAGCACCACGTACCAGGGGCGTCTGGACCCGACCGGGATCGTCAAGGGCTGGGCGGCCGAGCGGGCCGCCCGGCGGCTGGCGGCCGTCCCCGGGGTGATTGGGGTGAGCGTGAACGGTGGCGGCGACGTCCAGCTGTCGGGCACCCCGGGGCCGCAGCGGCCGTGGCGCGTGGGGGTGTCCGACCCGCTCCGGCCGGGCGGGCTCGCGGCGGTGATCTCGGCCGCCGGGACGGACCGGCTGGCGGTGGCCACCTCCGGCACGGCGGAGCGGGGCGCGCACATCGTGGATCCGCGCACCGGGCGTTCGGCGGTGACCGACCTGGTGGCCGTGACCGTGGTCGGCCCCTCGCTGACCTGGGCCGACTGCTGGGCCACGGCCGCCTTCGCGATGGGCTCGCGCCAGGCGCTCGACTGGCTGGAGGAGCTGCCGGAGGTGGAGGCGCTGCTGATCACGGCCGGCGACGAGGTGCGGTGCACCGGAGGGCTCGGGGCCCGGCTGGGCTGAGCACCGCTCAGGTCCCGCCCGTCGGCCGTTTCCAGGCTTTTGCCCCGGAACGCCATCCCCCGCCGGTTCTGGAACGTATCTCCTGTGCAGCAAGTTCCAGGAGGAACGTCATGTCCATCTTCCGCAATCTCATCCCCGCCGTGCGCCGCGACCACGGCGACTTCAGCTCGCACGGTGACGACAGCTCGATGCACGGACACGGTCACGACCACGGCGACTTCGAGGACCACGGCCACCGTCACGGCCACGGCTTCGGTCACGACCACGACCACGGTCACGGCCACGGCCACGGCCACGGCGGCTACTGACCGCGGCCGCGCACCGGACGGACCGGGGACCCCAGGGCCCCGGTCCGCCGGGTGATTCCCCCGCAGGACCCCGCGGGACCTCCCTCATGGCGCATGCCTCACGACTGCGACGGCTCATGTCGGCGGGCGAGACCTCCGACGTGGTGGCGGCCGCGCCCCCGGTGCCTCCGCTCGCGGTGTTCCGCCGGTTCTGGCCCTACACCCGCGGCGGACGGCGCTGGTTCGTTCCCGTCGTGCTCTTCACCCTGGTCGGCCCCGGCCTCGACGCCGCCGAGCTCTGGCTCTTCAAGATCCTGGTGGACGACGTGCTCGTACCCCGGGCGGTCGGACCGCTGCGGTGGATCGCGCCGATGTACCTGGCACTCGTCGTCGGCTCCGGCGTGCTCGGGTTCGCCGACGACGTGACGTCCACCTGGGTCGGCGAACACTTCCTGCTGACCCTGCGCTCCGATGTGTTCCGGCACGTCCAGGGTCTGTCGCTCGGCTTCTTCGAACGCCGTCGGCTCGGGGACGTGCTGTCGCGTCTGACCGGCGACGTCGACGCCGTGGAGACCTTCCTGCTGTCGGGGGTGACGGACGCCCTCGCCTGTCTGGTGCGCCTGGGCGTCTTCCTCGGCCTGCTGTTCGTCCTCCAGTGGGATCTGACCCTGCTCGCCCTCGTCCTCGTCCCGCTGTTCTGGGCCGCGGCCCGGCACTTCTCCGGGCTGGTCAAGGACGCGGCCCGGGAGCGCCGGCTGCGCAGCGGCTCGCTCGGCGCGGTCGCCGAGGAGACGCTGGGCAATGTCGCCCTGGTGCAGGCGTACAACCGGCAGGACTGGGAGCAGCGCCGGTTCGAGCGGGAGAACACCGGCCGGTTCCGGGCCGCGATGGCCTCGGCGCGGATCCACGCCGTCTACGCGCCCGTCGTCGAGCTCATCGAGGTGTGCGGCGTCCTCTCGGTCCTGGGTCTGGGTACCTGGAAGCTGGCCCAGGGGCAGCTCACGCTGGGCGGCCTGCTGGTCTTCCTGGCGCTGATCGGCAAGCTCTACGGCCCGGTCCGCGGCCTGTCCCGGCTCGGCACCACGTTCTACGCGGCGTCCGCCTCGGCGGAACGGATCATCGAACTCCTCGACCAGCGGCCTCAGGTGGTCGAGCGGGCCCGGGCCCGGCGGCTCGGCCGGGCCCGGGGCGAGGTGGAGTTCGACGGTGTCTGCTTCCGCTATCCCGGAACGCCGTCCCGGGCGCTGTCGGAGGTGTCGTTCCACGTGGCGCCCGGCGAGACGCTGGCGCTGGTCGGGGCCAGCGGGGCCGGGAAGTCGACGGCCGCCCGGCTGCTGCTGCGCTTCTACGACCCCGACCGGGGAAGCGTCCGCCTCGACGGCACGGATCTGCGCGAGCTGTGCCTGGCCGACGTGCGGGACAGCGTCGCGGTGGTCCTCCAGGAGACGCTCGTGCTGCACGGCACCGTACGGGAGAACATCGCCTACGGGCGGCCGGGGGCGACCGAGGCGGAGATCGTCGCGGCGGCCCGCGCCGCCGACGCGCACGAGTTCGTCGAGGCGCTGCCCCAGGGCTACGACACTCCGGTCGGCCAGCGCGGCCGCGCGCTCTCCGGGGGGCAGCGCCAGCGGCTGGCCATCGCCCGCGCGATGATCAGGGACGCGCCGGTGCTCCTCCTCGACGAGCCGACCACGGGCCTCGACGTGCGCTCGAGCCTACGGATCATGGACCCGCTGCGCCGGCTCATGGCGGGCCGGACGACCGTCGTGATCTCCCACAATCTGCTGACCGTCCGGGACGCCACCCGCGTCGTGGTGCTCGACCACGGCCGCGTCGTCGAGAGCGGCACCCATGCCGGTCTGCTCGCCCGCGGCGGCCCGTACGCCCGGCTGCACCGGCTGCACGCCCTGGCCGGTACCACGACCCCGGGGGCGGTGCTGCCATGAGCGTCCCGCCGCTGGCGCCCGGTGCCCGGCCGGTCTTGGGGTACGAGGTCCTGGCCCCGCTGGCCCGCACCGGCTGGCTCGACGTCTACGACGTCTGGAGCGAGGAACGGGACTGCCGCTGTGTGCTCAAGGCCCTGCGTCCCGACTGCCGCGACCCGGCCGCCCTGGGTGAACGGCTGCTGCGGGAGGGCCGGTGGCTGCGGGACTTCAGCCATCCGCATCTGGTCCGCGCGTACGAGACGTTCGATTCGCCGCAGCCGTTGGTGGTGCTGGAGACCCTGACCGGCGAGACGCTGTCCCACCTCGTGCACCGTCTGCGGCGCCGGCCGTCCGCCGCCGACGTGGCGCTGCTCGGGGTGCAGTTGTGCTCCGCGGTCCGCTATCTGCACGGCCGGGGGCTGCTGCACCTGGACCTCAAGCCGTCGAACGTCGTGGTGGAGCTCGGCCGTGCCAAGGTGCTGGACCTGAGTTCCGCCCGGCCGCCCGGTCCCGCGCCCCCGAGGGTGGGCACCCCCCGCTATCGTGCGCCGGAGCAGACCCGCGGCGGCCCGCTGTCGACGGCCGCCGACGTGTGGGGCATCGGCATCACCCTGTACGAACTCGCCACCGGCGACGTACCGGCCTACGACGTACCGGCCGACGGCGGCAGCGCGGGCACGGCGCAGGCGGGCGGCCGGGGCGCGTCCGGCGGGTACGACGCGTGCCCGGTCCCGCCGGTCGCCGTCCGGCGGCGGCTGCCCGGCGCGCTCGCGGCGGCCGTCGACGGCTGTCTGCGCGCCGATCCCTCGACCCGGCCCTCGGTCGGCGAACTGGCCGCCGTGCTCGACGCGACCCTGCCCGGCCCCGCCCGCCGCCGGGCCCGCCGCGACTGAGCCGTCGACCGGCCGCGGAGGCGCATGTCGTCGCTGGGGACGGCCGTCGCCGGGAGGCGGTCGGTGCCGGGGACAGGTCGCCCCGGAGGCCGGATCGCCCCCCTAGGTCAGGTCGTCGTGCCGCCGGTGAAGCGGCCGGTGGCGAGGACCGTGCCGTCGGGTGCGGTCAGCCGGGCCCCGGTGAGGGTCGCCGGGTCGACGGAGGCGGCCGCACCCCATTCGCCGTATCCGTTGCGCAGGGCGAAGGTGCCCACCCGGACCGTGCTGCCGTCCGAGCGCTCCAGCGCGCAGCGGACCTGCCCGGAGTACGGGGTACCGGCGGCGGCGAGATCGACGGACATGTAGATCCAGCCCGGCTCGCCGGGGTGGGCGTAGACGTCGCCGGCCGGGCGGGCGGTGGCGGTCGAGATCAGGTCTCCCATCAGCAGGCGTGCCTCGGCCGTCACGGGGGCGTGCGCGGGCGGGGAGGCCGTGACGTTCTCGACGGCGGTGCCGACCGCCCACCCCAGGACGCCGGACGCCAGGGCGAACGCGGCCACGGCGGACGCGGTCCGCAGTCGGACGGCCCGCAGCCGGCCCCGGAGCGGACCGCGGGCGGGGCCGGTCGCCCGCGGGCGCGTCTCGCCCGCGTGCGCCGTCGCGTCCTTCTCCAGCGCGCGCGCCACCCGGGTCTCGAAGCCGAGCGGCGGCTCGCGGCCCGGCAGCAGACCGATCAGCCCGTCGCCCACCAGGGTCATGTGCTCGACGTACTCCCGGCAGGCGGCGCACCGGTCCAGATGCGCGACCGCCTCCGCCCGTTCCCGGCCGGGCAGTACGCCCAGGGCCAGCTCGGCGCCGATCTCCCGCAGCCTCTCGCAGGTCACGTCATTGGACATGGTCCCCTCGATTCGGCGCCGCGAGGGTGCCGCGCAGCTTCCCCATCGCGGTCCTGATCCGGGTCTTGGCGGTACCCAGCGGGATCTGCTCCCGGTCGGCGATCTGCCGGGCCGTCATGCCGTAGACGCCTGCCATCACCAGGGCACGGCCCTGTTCCCGGGGCAGCCGTGCCACGGCGGCCCGCAGCCGGGACGAGGCCTCGTCGGCCAGCGCCCACTCCTCGGGGGTGTCGGTCACGGCGTCGAGGAGGGCGTCCAGGTCCTCGGGTGCCACCGGCTCGGCGCGCCGGGCGCGGACGGCGTCGATGGCGAGGTTGTGCGCGATCGTCGTCAGCCAGGTGGTGACCGAGCCCCGGCGGGAGTCGTAGATCTGGGCGTGCCGCCACGCGCGCTCGAAGGTCTGCTGGGCGATGTCCTCGGCCAGTTGCGGGTCCCCGGTGACGGCGATGGCGACACCGAAGACCGTGCGCTGGAACCTCCGTACGAAGGTCACGGCCAGTTCCGGGTCACCGGTGGCCAGCCCGGCGAGCAGAGCCTCGTCCGGGAGACGGCCCACGGGGAACCGGAAACTCGGCACACCCTTGTATACGGTCCGCCTCCGGCAGGAGATTGCCCGGCCGCCGCGGAAGATCACCTTTCCATTCTGCGCCGGTCCTCCGGCGGCCACGACCCGTCGACCGGCGGCAGCCGACAGCCGCCGACGGACAGCCGTCAGCCGGGTCAGTGGCCGTTCTGCGCCAGTCGCAGCAGATGGTCGGCCAGCGCCTGCCCGCCGGTCGGGTTCCGGCTGATCAGCATCAGGGTGTCGTCGCCGGCGATGGTGCCCAGGATGTCGTGCAGTTCCGCCTGGTCGATCGCCGAGGCGAGGAACTGGGCCGCCCCCGGCGGGGTGCGCAGGACCACGAGGTTGGCGGAGGCCTCCGCGGAGATCAGCAGCTCCTGGGAGAGGCGCCGCATGCGCTCCTCCTTCGCCGACTCCCCCAGCGGGGCGCGCGGGGTGCGGAAGCCGCCCTCGCTGGGGACCGCGTAGATCAGGTCGCCGTCGTTGTTGCGGATCTTCACCGCGTTGAGCTCGTCCAGGTCCCGGGAGAGCGTCGCCTGGGTGACGGTCAGCCCGTCGTCGGCGAGGAGCTTCGCCAACTGGCTCTGGGAGCGCACCGGTTGCCGGTTGAGGATGTCCACGATCCGGCGGTGGCGTGCGGTGCGGGTCTGCGGTACGGCCGGTCCCCCGGTCTGGTCGTGGTCCTGCGCCTGGCTCATCGTCGTCTCATTCCCCGGATCATCCGTCCCCCTTGGCCACGTCCAGGATGCCGGGCATCGCCCTGAGCAGCGCGTCCACGTCGTCGTCGCCGAGGTTCAGCGCCGGCATCAGCCGTACGACATCGGGTGCGGGCGCGTTCACGAGGAAACCGGCGTCCTGGGCCGCCTGCTGCACCTGCTGCGCGAGCGGCTCGGTGAGCACGATACCCAGCAGGAGTCCGGCGCCCCTGACGTGGTCGATCGACGGGTGGCCGAGCGACTCGATCCCGGCGCGCAGCCGCTCGCCCTGGTTCTTGACGTTCTGGAGGAGACCGTCCGCGGCGATCGTGTCGAGGACGGCGAGTCCGGCCGCGCAGGCGACGGGGTTGCCGCCGAAGGTCGTGCCGTGCCGGCCGGGGCCCAGCAGTTCGGCGGCGCGTCCGAAGGCGACGGTCGCGCCGAGCGGCAGCCCGCCGCCGAGGCCCTTGGCGAGCGTGACGACGTCGGGCAGGACGCCCTCGTGGGCCTGGTACTCGAACCAGTGCCCGGTGCGGCCGACACCGGTCTGCACCTCGTCGAGGACGAGCAGCGCGCCGGTGGCGGCGGTGATCGCGCGGGCGGCCTTCAGATAGCCCGCGGGCGGGACGACGACACCCTTCTCGCCCTGGATGGGCTCGATGACGACCAGCGCGGTCTCCTCGGTCACCGCGGCGGCCAGCGCCTGCGCGTCGCCGTAGGGCACGTGGGTGACGTCACCGGGCAGCGGCAGGAACGGCTCCCGCTTGCCGGGCTGGCCGGTGAGCGCGAGCGCGCCCATGGTGCGGCCGTGGAAGCCGCCCTGGGTGGCGACCATGTGGGTCCGCCCGGTCAGCCGGCCGATCTTGAAGGCGGCCTCGTTGGCCTCGGCGCCGGAGTTGCAGAAGTAGACCTTGCCGTCCCGGCCGAAGTGCTGGAGCAGCCGTTCGGCGAGGGCGACGGGCGGTTCGGCGACGAAGAGGTTGGAGACATGGCCGAGGGAGGCGATCTGCCGGCTGACGGCCTCGACGACCGCGGGGTGGGCGTGGCCGAGCGCGTTGACCGCGATGCCGCCGACGAAGTCGACGTACTCCTTGCCGTCGGCGTCCCACACCCGGGTGCCCGCGCCGCGTACGAGGGGCAGCCGCGGGGTGCCGTAGTTGTTCATGAGCGCGCCCTGCCACCGCTGGGTGAGGTCCTCGTTGGCGGTCATGCGTTCTCCCCCTCCTCGTCCGGCACGACCATCGTGCCGATGCCTTCGTCCGTGAAGATCTCCAGCAGGATCGAGTGCTGGACCCGGCCGTCGATGACGCGGGCGGTGTTCACGCCGTTGCGTACGGCGTGCAGGCAGCCCTCCATCTTCGGCACCATGCCGGACGACAGCTCCGGCAGGAGCTTCTCCAGCTGGGCGGCGGTGAGGCGGCTGATCACCTCGTCGCTGTGCGGCCAGTCCTCGTACAGTCCCTCGACGTCGGTGAGGACCATGAGGGTCTCGGCCCCCAGTGCAGCAGCGAGTGCCGCAGCCGCCGTATCAGCATTGACGTTGTAGACATGTCCGTCGTCCTGGCTCCGGGCGATCGAGGAGACGACCGGGATGCGGCCGTCGGCGAGGAGTGCCTCGATGGCGCCCGTGTCGATCGCGGTGATCTCGCCCACCCGCCCGATGTCGACCGGCTCGCCGTCGATCTCGGGCCGGTGCTTGGTGGCGGTGATGGTGTGCGCGTCCTCGCCGGTGAGGCCGACGGCGAGCGGGCCGTGCTGGTTGAGCAGTCCGACCAGCTCGCGCTGGACCTGCCCGGCCAGCACCATGCGTACGACGTCCATGGCGTCCTCGGTGGTGACCCGCAGGCCCGCCTTGAACTCGCTGACGATGCCGTGCCGGTCGAGGGCCGCGCTGATCTGCGGGCCGCCGCCGTGCACGACGACCGGCTTGAGGCCGGCGTGGTGCAGGAACACGATGTCCTGCGCGAACGCGGCCTTGAGCTGGTCGTCGATCATGGCGTTGCCGCCGAACTTGACGACGACGGTCTTGCCGTTGTGCCGGGTCAGCCAGGGCAGCGCCTCGATGAGGATCTCGGCCTTGGGCAGGGCGGTGTGCCTGCGTGTGGTGCTCATGAGCTGTACGCGCTGTTCTCGTGGACGTAGTCCGCGGTGAGGTCGTTGGTCCAGATGGTGGCGGTCTCGGAGCCGGCCGCGAGGTCGGCGACGACGTGCACCTCGCGGTAGCGCATGTCGACCTTGTCGCGGTCCTCGCCGACGCCGCCGTCCTTGCACACCCAGACGCCGTTGATGGCGACGTTCAGCCGGTCGGGCTCGAAGGCGGCGGAGGTGGTGCCGATCGCGGACAGCACGCGTCCCCAGTTGGGGTCCTCGCCGTGGATGGCGCACTTGAGGAGGTTGTTGCGGGCGATGGAGCGGCCCACCTCGACGGCGTCCTCCTCGGTCGCGGCGTTGACCACCTCGACCTTGATGTCCTTGCTGGCGCCCTCGGCGTCCCGGATGAGCTGCTGGCCGAGGTCGTCGCAGACGGTCCGTACCGCCTCGGCGAACTCCGCGTACCCGGGGGTGCTGCCGGAGGCGCCGGAGGCGAGCAGCAGCACGGTGTCGTTGGTGGACATGCAGCCGTCGGAGTCGACCCGGTCGAAGGTCGTACGGGTCGCGGCGCGCAGGGCCCGGTCCAGTACGTCGCTGTCGAGGTCGGCGTCGGTGGTCAGGACGACGAGCATGGTGGCCAGGCCGGGGGCGAGCATGCCGGCGCCCTTGGCCATGCCGCCGACGGTCCAGCCGTCCCGGGTGACGACGGACGTCTTGTGGACGGTGTCGGTGGTCTTGATGGCGATGGCGGCCTTCTCGCCGCCGTGCTCGCCGAGGGCGGCGGCCGCGGTCTCGATCCCCGGCAGCAGCTTGTCCATGGGCAGCAGGACGCCGATGAGCCCGGTCGAGGCGACGGCGACCTCGGCGGCGTTGTGGCCGAGGACGTCCGCGACCTTCTCGGCGGTGGCGTGGGTGTCCTGGAAGCCCTTCGGCCCGGTGCAGGCGTTGGCGCCGCCGGAGTTGAGGACGACCGCGGTGACCGAGCCGCCCTTGAGGACCTGCTCGGACCACAGCACCGGCGCGGCCTTCACACGGTTGGAGGTGAAGACGCCGGCGGCGGCGCGGCGGGGCCCCTCGTTGACCACGAGGGCCAGGTCGGGGTTGCCGTTCTCCTTGATCCCGGCGGCGATGCCCGCCGCCGTGAATCCCTTGGCTGCCGTGACGCTCACGGTGCGACTCCGATCGTGGAAAGCCCGGTGGTCTCGTCGAGTCCCAGGGCGATGTTCATGCTCTGGACGGCACCGCCCGCGGTGCCCTTGGTCAGGTTGTCGATGGCGCTGATCGCGATGATGCGGCCCGCCGCCTCGTCGTACGCGACCTGCACCTGAACGGCGTTGGAACCGTAGACGGACGCCGTGGCGGGCCAGCGGCCCTCGGGGAGCAGATGGACGAAGGGCTCGTCGGCGAAGGCCTTGGTGTAGGCGGCGCGCACCGATTCGGCGGTGACGCCCGGCCGGGCCTTGGCGCTGCACGTGGCGAGGATGCCGCGGGGCATCGGCGCGAGGGTCGGGGTGAAGGAGACGGTGACCGGCTCACCCGCGGCCGCGGCCAGGTTCTGCATCATCTCGGGGGTGTGCCGGTGGCCGCCGCCGACGCCGTAGGGCGTCATGGAGCCCATGACCTCGCTGCCCAGCAGGTGCGCCTTGGGTGCCTTGCCCGCGCCGGAGGTGCCGGAGGCGGCGACGACCACGGCCTCGGTCTCGGCCAGTGCGGCGGCGTACGCGGGGAACAGGGCGAGGGTGACGGCGGTCGGGTAGCAACCGGGCACCGCGATGCGCTTGGACCCCTCCAGCGCGGCGCGGGCACCCGGAAGTTCGGGGAGGCCGTAGGGCCAGGTACCGGCGTGCGCGGAGCCGTAGAACCGCTCCCAGTCGGCCGCGTCCTTGAGCCGGAAGTCGGCGCCCATGTCGACCACGAGGACGTCCGGGCCGAGCTGTTCGGCGACGGCGGCGGACTGTCCGTGCGGCAGGGCGAGGAAGACGACGTCGTGCCCGGCGAGCGTCTCGGGCGTGGTCGCGGCCAGTACCCGGTCGGCCAGCGGCAGCAGGTGCGGCTGGAGCGCGCCGAGCCGCTCGCCCGCGTTGGTGTTGCCGGTCAGGGCGCCGATCTCGATCTCGGGGTGCGCGAGGAGGAGCCGCAGGACCTCTCCGCCCGCATATCCGCTCGCTCCGGCCACCGCTGCTCGTACCGCCATGTCACCCTCCTCCTGGATGGCATGACTATACGTATCGCTGCACGTTTATGCAATCTCCCGGACGGCGCCCCTCCCGGCGTCCCGGACGGCACCCGCCCCGGGATCCGCCCCGGGATCCGTGGCGGCGGGCCTCTCGGGATCCCGGACGGCAGACCGCTCGGACGACATGACCCAGCGGGAGACCACGAACGTCACCGGGACCGCCGCCATGGACGCGGCGAGCGGGGCGAAGCGGCTCCCCTGGTGCAGGACGTCGACGATCACGTACACGCCCGCCGTGGTGATCAGGAAATTGGCCGCATTCGTCAGCGGGAACAGCAGGAATTTCCGCCAGGTCGGCCGGGTCCGATAGGTGAAGCGCGCATTGAGAAAGAAAGAACCGGTCATGCTCAGTAAAAATGCAAACACATGAGCGGCCAGATAGGGCAAGGAGATGAGAAACAGAAGGTAAAGACCGTAGTACGTGGCCGTGTTGACCACACCGATCACGGCGAAGGTGAGGATCTGCCGGCGCACGGGGCGCCGTCTCTCGGCGGGCATCACTGAATCAGGTCTTCCACTCGTCGTACGTTGGTCGCCTTCACCAGGAAGTGCGGGCGCCGCTTCACCTCGTAGTAGATCCGGCCCGTGTACTCCCCGATGACCCCCAGCATGGTCATCTGGACCCCGCAGAGCGCCGTGACAGCGGTGATGACCGTGACATAGCCGGGCGTCTGCACGCCGTTGACCAGTGCGGCGACCACGATCCACGCCGTGTACAGCCCGGCGCACAGCAGCAGGGCCATGCCGAGGTAGAGCGCGGCCCGCAGCGGACGGTTGTTGAACGACAGCAGTCCGTCGATCCCGTAGTTGAGCAGACCCCGCAGGCTCCACGAGCTGCGGCCGTGCTCGCGCACCGCGTTCTCGTACTCGAAGGTGGTGGCGGCGAACCCCACCCAGGCGAACAGGCCCTTGGAGAAGCGGTTGTACTCGCTGAGCGACAGGACCGCGTCCACCACGCGGCGGGACAGCAGCCGGAAGTCCCCCGCCCCGTCCACGAGCTCGACGTCGACGAGCCGGTTGACGAGCCGGTAGTACAGCCGGGCGGTGACGGTGCGCAGCATCCGGTCGCCGCTCCGGGTGCGCTTGGCGATGACCTGGTCGAAGCCCTGTTCGCACAGGTCCACCATGCGGGTGATCAGTTCGGGCGGGTGCTGGAGGTCCGAGTCCATGACGACCACGCAGTCCCCCGAGGCGTGGTGCAGTCCGGCCAGCAGCGCCGCCTCCTTGCCGAAGTTCCGGCTGAAGGAGACGTAGCGCACGCGCGGGTCGTGGGCCGCCAGCCGCATCAGGACCGCCAGCGTACGGTCGCGGCTGCCGTCGTCGACGTACACGAACTCCATGTCGTGACCGCGTGGCAGGAGCTCCTCCGCGACCCGCTGGACGTGGTCGTGGAAGCGCTCGATGACGTCTTCCTCGTTGTAGCAGGGTGCGACGATCGAGATGAGCATGGTTCTCCCCCTGTGGCGCGGCGTCAGAGCGCCACTCGTGCGTCGGCTCGGTCGGTCGGTCGGGTGGTCGTCGAGGGTGTCCTCGCCCGCCGTCCGCGGACGGCGGTGAGCGCGCCGAGCAGGGCCAGCGCCAGCAGCGACACACCCCCGACCGTGGCGCCCAGGCGCAGCCCGGGCGGGTGGAAGGTGCAGGTGAGACTGGTCGAGGTGCCGTCGAGCGGGACGGCGATCAGTCCGTGGTAGCTCTCGGCGGGTACGGGGGCGGCCGCGCCCGTGGCGCAGCGCCAGCCGGCGATCCGCGGGGCCGCCAGGACCGCGGTTCCGCGGCTGCCCGCGGGCAGCACGGCCCGGACGGTGCCGTCGGAGACGCTCACCTCGGTGGCGCCGGTCGCCGTGAGGTGTTCGACCGCGGTGCGCAGCCGGGCGGTGTCCAGGCAGCCGACCGCGCCGTCCGGGACGACGCTCGTCCCGTCCGGGGACAGCTCGATCGTGAGGTGTCCGGTGGCGGGCACCCGGCCGAGCCGCTGCATGGAGGCGATCGCGGTGGCGAGGCGGTCGGAGCGGAAGCGGCCGGTCGGGGCCGTCTCCGGGGCACCGGCCAGGCGGGCGGTGCCCGCGAAGCGCGGTGCCCACAGGTAGACCTCGCTGCCGGGCCGACAGTGGGCCGTGACCGTCGGCCGCCCGGTGGTCCCGGGGGCGACCGGGCCGAGGCGCGCGCCGGGGCGCCCGTCGGCGCTGCGGCGCGCCGGCGTGCCGGCGGCGGTGCGCACGGTCAGGCGGGGCACGGTGTAGACGCGGGTGCCGAGCAGCAGTTCCTGGTTGCGGTACGGGGACGGGCCGAAGGCGGGCAGGTCCGCGCCGGTGCCGGACGGCCGCACCGTGACCAGCGGCGGCACCGGCTGCCGGGACACGGTGGTCCGGCTGCCGTCCTGGGGGAACCGCTTCTGGTCCGGGTCCGGCGGGGAGTGCACCCGGGCGCCGACGGAGAAGATCGCGTCCGTGACGGCGTTGTCCAGGCTCTGCAGGTTGCGGCCCCGGGAGGTCCAGCCGTCCCCGAGCGCGGTGAGGGTGCGGCTGAGGACGTCGGAGGTGAGGCTGCTGTAGTACTGGGCGCCCTGGCCGCCCACCACCATCGGGTCGTTGGCGACGGTCTGCTCCCGGCCCGGGTCGGTGCGGTAGCGGGGCCAGCCGTCGGCCTCGGCGATCAGCTCCGCCTGGGTCTGCCGGCGGGCGCCCCAGGGGCTGTGGTCGTCCATGCCGGCCGCCCGCGACCGCGCGGCCACCGCGGAGGTGGCGGCGGCCTCGCCGAACTGTCCGCCGAGCAGCAGGACGGCGGCCGTCCCGGCGAGGACGGCGCGGCGGCGGCCGCCCGGGCGGGGAGCGCCACCCGGACGGGCAGTGCCGTCCGGGCGCGGCGTGCCGCCCGGGCCGTCCAGGTCGCCCGGGTCGTCCGTGGCCTGCGCGCGGCCCAGCAGGGCCAGCCCGGTCAGCGCCGCCAGAGCGGCGAGCAGGGCGATCGGCAGGGTGAAGGAGTGGCGCGCGGGCATGCTGCCCGCCGCCCCGGCCATGACCAGACCGAGCAGCCCGGCCACCGCGAGCAGCGCGCGCGGACCGGGAGGACCGTACGAGAGCGAGGTCCAGGCGGCGATCACCAGCATCCCGCACAGCACGAAGGTCTGCCGGTACGCGCTGCCCTGCGGAGTGGCGAAGGCGTGCCAGACCAGATGGGTCGGCCCCCAGCGCATCGACAGGGTCATCGCCACCACCAGCAGCGTCCACCCGGCGCGCACCCGCAGGGGAACGGCCCGGTGGAAGGGCAGGGCGAGGGCGAGCAGCAGCGCCGCGGTGCCCACGTAGGCGGCCGGGCTGCTGAAGCTGTACGACGTCGGCAGCAGGTGGGCCAGCAGGTACTCGAACGCCAGCGGCCGGAACTCGGTGACCCGGCCCGGATAGGCGTGCCTGGTGCCGAAGTACACGACGACCACCAGCGGCGCGGCCAGTCCGATGCCGAGCACGGCGCTCAGCACCGCCCGGCCCGCCGCCACGAGCAGTCGCCGCACCGGGAGGCCGGACAGCGACAGCCGCAGCAGCAGCACCAGACCGGCGCCGAGGGTGGCCATGTACGCCGTGTAGAAGTTGGCGATCCAGGCGAGAGCCACGACCAGCGCCCCGAGCACCGGCCGCCGTCCGTGCAGCGCCCATTCGCCGACCAGGCACAGCAGCGGCAGCGCGATGAGTCCGTCGAGCCACATCGGGTTGACCGTGGCCATCAGCACGCTCCAGCCGCACAGGGCGTAGGAGGCGCCGAGCAGTCCCGCGGCCCACCAGCGGCCGGGCCGCAGCGCCAGCAGCAGCCAGGCCATGGCCGCGCCGGCACAGGCCGTCTTCAGCACGGTGATCACGTACACCGCGAGGTCGATCTCGTCCCGCGGGAAGAGCCCCACGAGCAGGGCGAACGGGCTGCCCAGATAGGTGCCGAGGTCGGGCAGGAAGCTGGAGCCGAACCCGGACCGCCAGTTCATCAGCAGGCCGCCGTCGGCCCGGCCGTGCAGCAGGTCCCACAGGTGCGCGTGGAACGGCACGTACTGGTTTCCCAGGTCGCTGACGTTGCGGCTGCGCGGCCCGAAGGGGTAGCTGCGCGCCACGACGTCGGCGACGCAGGAGACGAGGACCGCGACGGCCGCCGCGAGCAGGGCGGCGGCCTGTTCCGGCCGGACGGCCGGGCGGGGCGGCCGGAGCCGGAGACGGAACCGGGGGGTCCGGCCGGACCGCGCCGGGGCGGACGGTGCGGGTGCGCTCGGCGGCACCGGGGAGGCGGTCTGTTTCACACCCTGCTCCGGTACGGACGGCGCCGCGTGTTCCTGTGAGGAATGCCACATGGAGAGGCGGTGAGCAAAGTCGGGCGTTCCATTGTCCGCAGGCCCCCCGGGGAAGTGGCACACATGGCGTCTCGTCCAGGGGCGTCACTTCCCCCGCATTATCGATCCGCCGCCTTAGACGGGTCTGGATTCCGAATGGTTGTGCCGTGGAGGGGAATTGGTGAAGGTCCTTTAGAAATCGGGCAGGGGTCGCACGAACAGCCCGGTTAACGCCGGGAGAACACTCGGATAATGGAATTCGTCCCGCATGCGATTACCGGGGTGTTGGACCGCGATCACGGGGACGGGCGGCCGTGATTTCCGGGGCGGAGGACCGCAGTGCGATTTCCGGGGCGGAGGACCGCAGTGCGCGGCTCGGCTTGACCTGGAGTGCGCTCCAACTCCTACGGTCTGCGCCATGAACCCGAACAGCACCCGTGAAGAGCGTTTCGCCCATGGCCTGGAGGTCCTGAAGAGGGTCGACGGCGAGGCCGGGCAGCGGGTCGTCGACGCGCTCGACGACATCAGCCCCGAGCTCGGCCACCAGGTCGTCTCCTGGGCCTTCGGCGAGATCTACGACCGGCCCGGACTCGCCCCGCGGGACCGCCAGTTGGTGACCCTGGGCGTCCTGACCGCGCTCGGCGGCTGCGAGGCGCAGCTCGACGTGCATGTGAACGCGGCCCTGAACGTGGGTCTCACGCCCGAGCAGATCACCGAGGCGCTGCTGCACTCGGCCGTCTACTGCGGTATGCCGAGGGCGCTGAACGCGACCTTCGCCGCGAAGAAGGTGTTCGCCGAGCGTGGGCTGCTGCCGCTCGGGCAGCAGCCCACCGATGTCCCGGCTACCTCCGCCTGATCCGCAGGAAGGTGACGGAGTCCGCGGGGAAGGTGTAGGTGAACCGGTCGGCGACGCCGGTGAAGGTCGACGTCACCGGCGCCACCTCGGTCCGCGTCTCGGTGTTCACCGCGTCCGGGGCGGCGGCCAGCGTGGTCACCCGCGCCTTGTCCGCGACCCGGGCGCCGCCCAGATCGATCGCCGTACGGGCTTCCGAGGAGCGGGCGTTGACGACCTTGACGATCAGGTCACCGGTCTTCCGGTCCTCGGTGACGACCTGCCGGAACGGCTCGGCCGGCTTGTCGTCGGTGAAGCTCCCCCACTCCTCGCCGTCGAGGTAGAGGGTCACCTGGCGGCCGCGTACCTTGATGTCGATGTCGTAGGCGCGGCCCGTCTCGACGGTCCCGGGCTTGGCGATCAGTGTCGACTTGCCGCCGTCCACGGCCTGTTCGACGGCGCTGGTGGTGTTGTTCCAGCCGCCGAGGTTCCACCAGTAATAATTGCCGGTGTCCTGGACCCCGAAGGCGACGAGGAAGCCCTCCTTGCCGGACTTCTTGACGGCCTTCACGCTCAGGTCGTAGTCGTGCCAGGCGGTGTCCCCGGCCGAGACCATGGTGTTCTCGGCGGCCACGTCGCTCTGGACGTACCGACCGTCCTCGACGCTCCAGCTGCCGCCGCCGGTGTGGGTCCACCGGGACGCGTCCGTGCCGAAGTCGTCGTCGAGCAGGACCGTGCCGTCCGCGCCGGTCACCTTCACGTCGTCGTAGGCGGCCGTCGTCGCCCAGGTCGAGAGGCCGACGGCGCCGGTGATCGGGCCGCTGACGGACGGGGTGGTGGTGGCGGTGCTGGGCACCACACGGTCGCCGACGTTGGTCATGAACAGCTTCTGGACCTCGTAGTTGGCCGAGCCCCAGGACGCGTGGTTGTTGAACCAGACCATGTCCGGGCTCCACTGGACGTAGTCCTCGTTGGCGAACAGCGGTGCGTAGGAGGCGAGTCGCACGACGTCCGCGTTGCGTTCCAGGCCGGTCATGTAGGCGGCTTCGGCGAGGCCGTTCTTGAAGGCGTTGCCCCCGGAGGCGTACTCGCCGAGGAACACCTTCGGGCCGCCGCGGTCGTAGGTGTCGTAGCGGTCGTTGTTCTGGAGGAACCACTGCGGGCTGTTGTAGTAGTGCTCGTCGACCAGGGCGACGCCGGCCTCCCGGTTGAGCCGCCAGGCCGTGTCGAAGGTCGTACCGGCGTCGTCCGGGCCGGAGTTGGAGACGACGGTGATGTCCGGGTACGCGGCCGCGATGGCGGCGCGGAACTCCTGGAACCGGGCGAAGAACTCGACCGGGAGGTTCTCCTCGTTGCCGACCTCGATGTGGGTGAGGCGGAAGGGCCTGGGGTGGCCCATCCGGGCACGCAGCCCGCCCCAGGTCGAGGTGACGGGCCCGTTGGCGAACTCGATGAGGTCGAGGGTGTCCTGGATGTGCCGCCGGAGCAGGGCCTCGTCGTCGACCGCCCGGTTCTGACCGCAACCGGTCACCAGGGCGGGCACGACGGGCAGCGGCATCGCCCCGACGTCCTCGGCGAGACGGAAGTATTCGTAGTAGCCGAGTCCGTAACTCTGGTTGTAGCCCCAGAAGTCGGCGTTGGTGGCGCGCTGCTCGACCGGGCCGACGGTGTCCTTCCACTGGTAGGACCGGGCCCGCTGCCAGCCCGACGCCTCGCTGTAGTCCTGCATCGAGCCGGTGTTGACCAGGCAGCCGCCGGGGAAGCGCACGAAGCCCGGGTGCAGGGCGGCGATCTTCTCGGCGAGGTCCTTGCGCAGCCCGTTGGGCTCGTGCTTGTAGGTGTCGCGCGGGAACAGCGACACCATGTCGAGGGCGGCGGCGCCGGTGGAGGCCACGGTGAGCCGGCCGGTGGTGCTGGTGCGGCTCGCGGTGAACGTGGCGGTGTACTTGGCCCAGCCGCCCCGGGCGGTCACCCGGCGGGCGTTCGCCAGCGTGCCGTCGGCGTCCTGGAGGGTGACGGTGAGCGTGCTGCCGCCGGTGCTGCGGGCCCAGACCGAGAAGTCGTACCCGCTGCCCTCCCGGACGCTGACGCCGGTGTTGTAGCCCGCGTTCGTGACCGCCGAACCGGCGTCCATCGAGAGGTAGTTGCGGTTGCGCTCGGCCAGGCGGCCGGCGTCGTCGACGACCTGGGCGCCGCCGGTGACCGTCCAGGACGTGAGGGGCGTGTAGGACCGGTTGTCGGTGGTGGAGTACTCGAACGAGCGGTTCTGTACGAGTTCGGCGTACAGGCCGCCGTCGGCCGCGCGGTTGATGTCCTCGAAGAAGACGCCGTACATCGTGTCGGCGATCTTCGCGCCCCGGGCGGCCGGGTCGACGGTGATCGTGTAGTCGGTGACGTCCTCGGCGTGCGCGGGCGCGGAAAGCCCGGCCGAGGCGAGCAGTAAGGCGACGGCGGCGAGGACGGGCCGCCGCCAGGTTCGGATGGTGCGTGACATGGACACTCCGCGACTCGGTAGGAGTTGTGAGCTGTGGGAGGTGCAAGTCGTTCGACATTACGAACGTCGGTCAGCACTTCGAACGGCACCCTAAGGAGGAGGCATGAGCGCGTCAATGGGACGGGCGTCGGCTCCCGTGGCGGGGGGATGCCGGGCACGGGCGGCCAGGACATAGGGTCGAGGCCATGCATGTGCTGCTTCCCTACCTGGCCACGGCCGGCTGCCTGGCGGTCGTCCTGGGGCTCTTCACCTGGCTGGCGCGGCGGATCCGCCGACGCGGCACCGCCGGTGCGGGTCTGGTGGCGGCGCTGGCCTCGTACGAGGAGGCGTTCCGCGCGACGGGTCATGACTCGTACCACGAGATCCAGGCCCAGGCGCGGCGCAGGTCGCCCGTCGACTCGCCGGACGGATGGCGCCGCCGCCGGCCGACGAGGCGGGGCTGACATGGACGGTCTCCGGCCCGTGCCCGAGGTGCCGGACGGTCTCCGGCCCGTGCCCGAGGTGCCGGACGGTCTCCGGCCCGTGCCCGAGGTGCCGGACGGTCTCCGGCCCGTGCCCGAGGTGCCGGGCGGCTTCCGGCCCGTGCCCGACGTGCTGGCCCATCTGGCCGGGCGCTGGCGGGTGGAGCGCACCGTGCGGGATCTCGCCGGGGACGAGGAGGGGCGCTTCGAGGGGGTCACCGACTTCGGCCCGTTGGACGGCGGCGGACTGCTGCACCGGGAGACGGGCCGGTTCGTCTGGCGGGGCGTCGCCCGGCCCGCCGAGCGGACCCTGCGGTTCCTGCCGGGCGCGGCCCCCGGCACGGCGGACGTGCGGTTCGCGGACGGGCGGCCCTTCCATCACCTGGACCTGACGTCCGGGCGGTACGTGGCCGACCACCCCTGCGCCGCCGACTTCTACCGCGGCGAGTTCACCGTCCGGGACGAGGACCACTGGCGGACGGTCTGGCGGGTCGGCGGCCCCGCGAAGGACCTCGTGCTGACGACCGACTACGTCCGCGAGGGCTGAGCGGACGTGGAGTCGAAGCGAAGGTGCCAGCGGCCCGCGCGGCCGCTCACGGTGATCGCCGACAGGGACCGGACGTCGATGTTCCAGTACGTCGACGGCGGTGCCTGCAAGGCGTACACCAGGGCCGCGCGGATCACGGAGGGCTCGGCGACGGCGACGATGCGGCCGCCGTCCTCGACCGGGCGGGTGTCCAGCCAGCCGCCGACCCGGGAGATGAAGGCGAGCAGCGGCTCACCGCCGTGCGGGGCGGAGCGCGGGTCGGCGAGCCAGGCGTCCACGGACTGCGGTTCCCGGGCCATCGCCTCGCCGATCGTCAGCCCGCGCCAGCGGCCCATGTCACAGTCCCGCAGGGCGAGTTGGACGAGCGGCGCGTAGCCGAGGGCGTCCCCGGTGGCACGGCTGCGCGGGTTCGGCGAGCAGTAGCGCAGTTCGGCGGCGGCGAGCGGCAGCAGTTCGGCGGCCACTCGCTGCACCTCCTGCCAGCCCGCCTGGTCCAGCGGCCGGTCGTCGTCGAAGCGCTCGGCGAGCAGCGGGGAACTGTGCGCGGCTGCGACGAAAGTGACCCGAAGTGCCATGCGGCGATCGTGAGCCGCCCGGGCCCACCGGTCAAGGGGTCCCGGCCGTGCGTTACCGACGGTGCATCATCTCTATACCCGAACGTCAGGACCTGCCGGGCAAGTCACACCAAAGCGTCACTCGAAGGTGTGGATCATCCACTGGTCGGGGCGGTCCAGCGGCCGGAAGCCCACCTTCTCGTAGACCCCGTGGGCGTCGTGGGTGGCGAGCAGGATGCGGCGCAGTCCGTACGGCCGCAGCCGGTCGCGCACGGCGGCCACCAGGGCCGTGCCGATCCCCTTGCCGCGCACCGACGCGTGCACGTACACGTCGCACAGCCAGGCGAAGGTCGCCCGGTCGGTAATCACTCGGGCATAAGCCACCTGTTCGCCGGAAACCGTGTCGTACACGCCGAAGTTGAGCGATCCGGCGATCGCGCTCTGTTGCTTCTCCCGCGTCCGTCCGATCGCCCAGTACGCGTCGGTGGACAGCCAGTGGTGCACGCGCCCGACGTCGACGCGGTCCGGGTCGGTGGAGATCTCGTACCCCTCGACGAGCCCGTGGGTGTCGGGCGCGACGGGTACGTCGCGGGTCTCGGACGTGTCGGCGGTGGCGGGGTCGGGAGTGTCGCGGAGGTCGGTCATGGCGGGATCCTCACAGCTCAGGCGCCGCGTGTCGAAGGGTTTCCGGAGGCCGGGAGCACCTCGTCGCAGGCCGTGCGCAGCCGCCGCACCCCCTCGGTGATCTCCCCGGGGCCCGCGACGGCCGCGAAGCTCAACCGCAGGTGTCCGGCCGGGGGTTCGGCGCTGAAGTAGGGACGGCCGGGGGTCAGCGCGACGCCCGCGCGCAGGGCCGCGGCGACCAGGGCGGCCTCGTCGGTGCCGTCGGGAAGGCGCAGCCAGAGGTGGTAGCCGCCGGACGGGACGTGCGGCAGGGCGAGTTCGGGCAGGGTCAGCCGCAGTGCGGTGGTCACCGCCTCGCGACGGGCTCTCAACTCCGAGGAGATCGAGCGGAGATGGCGCGGCCAGGCAGGCGATCCGACGAGTTCCAGGGCGGCTTCCTGGAGCGGCCGGGGGACGAAGAAGCTGTCGACGACCTGGATGGCGCGCAGACGTTCCAGGACCGGGCCGCGTGCGGCCAGGGCGCTGACCCGGAAGCTGGGCGAGGTGGCCTTGGTGAGCGAGCCGACGTGCACCACCACGCCGTCCGGGTCGTCCGCGGCGAGCGGCCGCGGCAGCTCGCCGGCGTCCTCGTGCACGAGCCGGCGCACGAAGTCGTCCTCGACGACGAACGCGCCGGCCTTGCGGGCGATGCCCAGCACCTCGCCGCGGCGGGCCGGGGCGAGCACGGCGCCGGTCGGGTTCTGGAACAGCGGCTGGCAGACGAGGACGCGGGCGCCGGTGGCCCGGAAGGCGTCGGCAAGCAGGTCCGGCCGCACCCCGTCCGCGTCCACCGGGACGGGTACCGGGCGCAGTCCCGCCGCGCGGGCGATGGCCAGCATCCCGGGGTAGGTGGGCGACTCCACGAGCACCGGGGCGCCGGGCGGCGCCAGCGCGCGCAGCGCGGTGGTCAGCGCCGCCTGGCCTCCCGCGGCGACCAGCACCTCGGCGGCCGTGACCGATCCGCCGATGTCGCGGGCGAACCACTCGCGCAGTTCCGGCAGCCCTTCCATGGGCGGCCGCCCCCACACCCCGGGGCGGCGCCCGGCGCGCGACAGGGCCGCGGCCATGGCCCGCTCGGGCTGGAGGGCCGGATGCAGATAGCCGCCGTTGAACTCGATCACCCCGGGCGGTGGCGCGGCCAGCGAGACGGTGACCCCGGAGGCGTCCACCGTGCGCGGTACGAGGTCGGCGGCACCGTCGGCGCTGAGGGCGACCTCCTGCCAGGAGGTGTCACCGGCGGGCGCGGCACCGGTGCGCGGGCGCGCGCGGAACGCGCCCGCGCCGGGCCGGGTGACCACCAGCCCCTCGGCGGCGAGCTGGGCGAGGGCGCGCGAGACGGTCACCGGACTCACCCGGAACCGCTCCACGAGGGCCCGGCTCGACGGGAGCTTTCCACCGGGAGAGTAGCGGTCGAGCTCCCTTCTCAGCTGTTCCGCCAGTTCTCCTACACTGCTACGCTCATACATGAGAGCACAGAGTAGCGCTACTGCATCGACCCGGATAGCGGTCGACACCCCCGCCCCTGGCGCCGCCCCCGTCGGCACCGGTTCCCCGGACGTCTCCGCCGCGGGCGCCCCTTCCCCCGGTCTCTCCTCCCCCGGTTCCACCGCGGGCCTGGCGCAGGCCGCGCTCGGGGTCGTCGCCTTCTCCCTCACCTTCCCGGCCACCGTCTGGGGCCTGGAGGGCTTCGGGCCCTGGGCCCTGGTCTCCGTGCGCAGCGTGCTCGCGGCGCTGATCGCGGGCGGCGCCCTGCTCGCCCTCCGCGTGTCGCCGCCCGCCCGCCGGCACTGGCCGGGGCTCGCGGTCGTCGCCGCCGGGGTCGTCGTCGGCTTCCCGCTGCTCACCACGCTCGCCCTGCGCACCTCGACCACCGCGCACGCCGCCGTCGTGGTCGGCCTGCTCCCGCTGACGACCGCGCTGCTGTCCGCCCTGCGCGTCGGCGCCCGGCCCTCGCGCACCTTCTGGGCGGCGGCGCTGGCGGGCGCCGCCGCCGTGGTCGCCTTCACCGTGCAGCAGAGCGGAGGCGCCCTGACCGCCGCCGACCTCTACCTCTTCGCGGCGCTGCTGGTGTGCGCGGCCGGGTACACCGAGGGCGGCCGGCTGGCCCGTGAGCTGCCGGGCTGGCAGGTCATCGGCTGGGCGCTGGTGCTGTGCCTGCCGCTGACCGTGCCCGTGGCCGTCGCGGCCCTGGTCCACCAGCCGCCGCAGTTCAGCGTGCACAGCGTGGCCGGACTGCTGTGGGTGGCGGCCGGCTCGCAGTTCCTGGGCCTGGTCGTCTGGTACCGGGGGATGGCCGCCATCGGCATCCCGAAGGCCAGCCAGTTGCAGTTGGCACAGCCGCTGCTCACACTGGTGTGGTCGGTGCTGCTGCTCGGCGAGCACCTCACGCCGGCCGCCCCGCTGACGGCCGCCGCCGTGCTCGTCTGCATCGCCGTCACCCAGCGGGCGCGCGGCTGAGCGCGCACTGGTGAGGAGGCCCGTAGATGCGCGCAACCAAAGGCGACCGGCTTGTCCAGCACGGCAGGGTGGTCGGCCAACACGATCAGGTATCGGAAGTCGTCGAGGTGATGGGCACGGAAGGCAACCCGCCCTACCGCGTCCGCTTCCCCGACGGACACGAGGCAGTGATGTCGCCCGGCCCCGACTGCGAGGTCCGGCACCCCGACAAGGAGCGGTGAGTCAGCGCGGGGGGCCTGCCGGCTGCCGGTAGTGGTCGGCGACCACCCGCGCCATCGCGCCGACCGGATCCGCCGCCAGCTCCCGGGCGGCGAAGAAGACATGGCCGCGCACCTGCGGGACATCCGCGGCGAGCGCGAGGTGGCGGGAGAGTTCGGCCGGGTCCTGCCAGGCCGCGGGCTGCGCCGGGTCACCGGCCTTGTACAGCGCCTCACCGGCGTACAGGTCCGTGCCCGTCCCCCGGGCGACCTCCGCCCACCAGGGCAGCAGCTTCGCGTAGTCGGCGGCGGGCAGGCCGATGTGCCAGTAGAGCTGCGGGACCAGGTAGTCGATCCAGTGCTCGCGGACCCATCTGCGGGTGTCCGCGTGCAGGTCGTCGTACGTCTGCACGCCCGCCCTGGTGTCGGAGCCCAGGGGGTCGGTCGCGGCGTTGCGCCACACCCCGAAGGGGCTGATGCCGAACCGGGTGCCGGGCCGGGTCCGCCGGATCCGGTCCGCGGTGCCCCGGACCAGCCGGTCGACGTTGTCGCGGCGCCAGGCGGCCCGGTTGGGGAAGTCCCCGCCGTGGGCGTCGTAGGCGGCGTCGTCGTCGAAGGACTGGCCCGCCATCGGGCGGGGATAGAAGTAGTCGTCGAAGTGCACCCCGTCGACCGGGTAGCGGGCGACCGCGTCGAGCATCGCGTCCTGCACGAAGGCGCGCACCTGGGGCAGACCCGGGTTGTAGTGGAGCATCCCGCCGTACGCCACCACCCAGTCCGGGTGCCGCCGGGCCGGATGGGAGGCGACGAGCTTCGCCGGATCGGTGTCGAAGGCGATGCGGTACGGGTTGAACCAGGCGTGCAGCGCCAGCCCCCGGGCGTGCGCCTCCGCCACGGCCGTGCCGAGCGGGTCCCAGCCCGGATCGCGGCCCTGGACGCCGGTCAGGCACCGCGACCACGGCTCGTACGGGGAGGGCCACAGCGCGTCCGCCGTCGGCCGCACCTGGAAGATCACCGTGTTCAGACGGTTGCGCACCGCCGTGTCCAGGTGGGCGATCAGCTCCGCGCGCTGGACGGTGGCGCTCAGCCCGGGGCGGGAGGGCCAGTCGCGGTTGCCCACCGTCGCCAGCCACACGCCCCGCATCTCCCCGGCCGCGCCGCCCGTCGCGCCGGCCGCGCGCCGGGCGCCCCGCTCCCCCGGAGCGGCCGCCCGCGCGGGCTCCCGGGCCCCGGTCCGCCGCCCGGCCGGCTCCGTCCCGGTCGCGCCCGTCTCCGGGCCGGTCGTCAGTGCCGTCAGGGCCGCCAGCGTGAACGTCCGCCGGGTCGGTCGCAGCACGTCGAGCACCCCCCTGCGCGCTGGAACCGCGCGGTCACGGAACGTCTTGGCGGCAAGGATGCCGCACCCGGACGATCGATCATCGATACTTGGCGGTAACGTGCACGAACGGAGCAGGCACCGAACCCGGCAGACCTGCCACCGTCGTGGATCAGCGCAGCGAAAGGGACGATGTGACCGACATCGAACGCGTCGGAGTGGTGGGCTGCGGCCAGATGGGAGCGGGCATCGCCGAGGTCTGCGCCCGCGCCGGTCTGGACGTCAAGGTCGCCGAGACCACCGGCGAAGCCCTGGAGTACGGCCGCACCCGGCTGTTCACCTCCCTGACCAAGGCCGCCGAGCGCGGCAAGATCACCGAGGAGGAGCTGGCGGCGACCCAGGCACGCCTGAGCTTCACCACCGACCTCGGCGAGTTCGCGGACCGCGATCTGGTCATCGAGGCCGTCGTCGAGAACGAGCAGGTCAAGACCGAGATCTTCCAGGTCCTGGACCAGGTCATGACCCGGCCGGACGCCATCCTGGCGTCCAACACCTCCTCCATCCCGCTGGTGAAGCTGGCCGTCGCCACCTCGCGGCCGGACCAGGTCATCGGCATCCACTTCTTCAACCCGGCCCCGGTGCAGCAGCTCGTCGAGCTGATCCCGGCGCTGACCACCTCCGAGGGCACGCTGAGCCGGGCGCAGCTCTTCGCCGAGAAGGTGCTCGGCAAGCACGCCATCCGCGCCCAGGACCGCTCCGGCTTCGTGGTCAACGCGCTGCTGGTGCCGTACCTGCTCTCCGCCATCCGGATGTTCGAGTCCGGCATCGCCGGCCGCGAGGACATCGACAACGGCATGGAGCTGGGCTGCGCCCACCCGATGGGCCCGCTGAAGCTGTCCGACCTGATCGGCCTGGACACCATCGTGTCGATCGCGAACAGCATGTACGCGGAGTACAAGGAGCCGCTGTACGCCGCTCCCCCGCTGCTCCAGCGCATGGTCGACGCCGGCCGCCTCGGCCGCAAGACCGGCTCGGGCTTCTACACCTACGGCTGATGCGGCAGTCGGCCCCGCGGCCGACTACACCGAGCTACGCCACGCGGGCCCGGCACCTGGGAAGGTGCCGGGCCCGCGGCATTCACACCCCGTGTGCGCGGCGGGCCCGCATATGCCGCCCGCACACTCTCCCCACGCGCCGACCAGGCGAGTTGACTCTTCATGCACATGCAAGGGATGTGAGACGACCCCGGAAAGGAGCGGACACATGACCGCCGATCCCGAGCATCCCGTCGTCCATGGAGAACTCGCAGAGTTACGACGCCGCCTCGATGTGGCGTACGCCCGCGTCGAGGGCGGACTGGCTCTGCTCACCCACCGCACCGAGGAGACCGTCAAGGAACTCGACGAGCTGAGCACCCGGCTCGGCTCGCTGGAACACGCGCGCTGGCCCCTGCCCTCGATCGCGGCCGTCACGGCGATCGGCGCACTGGCCGTGACGGTCTGGCAGGCCCTCGGCCATTAGCCGTCGGCCGGGACGCCCCGGGGGATTCAGGGCACGGCGTCCTGCCCGAGCCTGAGATGGTGCAGCAGCAGTAACGCGGCCGCCATGTTGGCGGCCGGGACCTCACCGCGGGCGACCAGGTCGGGGACGAGCTTGAGGGGGACCCATTCCCGGCGGTCCGACTCGAAGTCGTCCACGGGATGCCCGATGAACTCCCCTTCGTCGGCCCAGTAGACGTGGTGCCGGGCGTCGGTGAGCCCGTTGGACGGCTCCACGCTCATGAGGTGGTGCAGAGGCCCCGGCCGCCAGCCGGTCTCCTCCTCCAGTTCCCTGGCGGCCGCCTCGGCGATGCCCTCGCCGTCCTCGACGACGCCCGCCGCGAGTTCCCACCCCCAGCTGTCGGTGATGAAACGGTGGCGCCACAGGAGGAGGACCTCGTTGGCCTCGTTCACCACCGTGGCCACGGCGACGGGCCGCAGCCGTATGAGGAAGTGGTCGAGATGCCGGCCGTCCGGAAGCTCGACATCGGCGAGATTGACCCTGAACCAGCGGTTTTCATACACAGTTTGTTCGTTCTGTTTCGTCCACTGCACGGTTCTGCCACCTTCCGCTGAGTAAGTGGCAATATCGCAGCAGGAGAAGTCTGAGAGCAGGCGCACAACGAGCGCCTCCCTGCGCCCCCATGGACGCGGGCGCGGGCCCCGGCCGGGTCTTACCTGCGGAAATGCGGGGGCCTACAGCGGTACGCGCAGTGCCCCGTCGATGAGCTCGGCGGCCTCGGCGGTACCGGTCACACCGCTGCGCACCAGGTGTTCGCGCACCTCGCGCAGCCTGTCGCGCACGCGCTGGGACTCCATTCCCCGGGCCTGCTCGGCCATCCGCACCGCGGTGGCCACCGCCTCGTCGGCGTTGCCCCGGCGCAGTTCGATCGTGCTGAGCATCGCGAGCCGGTGCACCCGGCCCCGGTCGTGCGCGGGATTGTCCACGGCGGCCGCCGCGTGCTCCCGGGCGGCGGCCAGTTCACCGAGGCAGAGCAGCGCCTCCGCCACCTGGACGTTGACGAGGCCCGGCTGGACATAGCCGGTCTCGTCGGGCTCGTGTCCGCGCCGGATGCGCTCGGCGGCCGCCTCGGCCCGCCGGATGCAGGACAGGGCGCTCGTGCCGTCGCCCAGGTGGGCGTACGCCTTGGCCTGCATCGCGTACAGATCCGAGGCGAGCGCGGGGGTGATGTGCCGTCCTGCGGTGCGCAGCGCGGCCTCGGCGAAGGCGACGGCCTGGCGGTACTCCCGCATGAACAGCGACTGGTTGACCAGCAGCGCGATCACATAGGCGCCAAGTCCCCGGTCACCGCTGGCCTTTGCCAGCCGCAGAGCCTGGTGGAAGTAGCGCTGGGCCAGGCCGTGCGCGTCGGAGTCGTACGCGCAGATCCCGGCGACCGCCACCAACCCGCCGGTGGCGCGGTGGAGTTGGCGGCCGGTGGCGTCGGTGTAGCTGCCGCGCAGCAGCGGGGCCGCCTCGGCGTTGAGGAAGCCCACGATCCGGCTGCGGGTCGCGACGCCGCCGGCCTTGCGGTACATCTGCTCGTAGTGGGTACGGGCGGCGCGCAGCATCTCGATGTCGGCCGAGGTGACCCGGTGCCGGCCGCCGCGCGAGACGTCGACGTCCTCGGGCGGGTTCTCCCACTCCCACACCGGCATCACGGCGGGCGTACCGGTCACGGCGGGAGCGCCCAGGACGTGCGGGCGCTGCTGTTCGTCGGAGCGCCACAGCGCGGTGGCCCGCTCCACGAAGCCGGAGAGGGTGCCGTGCGGGGCCGACGGCTCACCCGGGACGCCGAGCCCGATGTCGTCGAGGGTGACCGGGCGGTGCAGCCGGCCTGCCAGCACCTCGCAGATCAGGTCGGGCACCTGGCCGCGCGGCCGCTGGCCCTTCAACCACCGGGCCACGGCGGTGTGTTCGTATCGCAGCGCCAGCCCGCGTCCCCGCCCCGCCTGGTTGACATGGGCGGCCAGTCCGGCATGGGAGATCCCCGCCTCGTCCAGGATCGCGTCGAGCAGAGTGTTGGGCTGCATGGGTGTCCCCCGGTGGATCCGTGCCGACAGAGTAGTGGGTACCGCTTCACACGGGGTGTGAACGGAGTGCGCGAAACCGCGCTGTGCGTGCGCTGTTGCGGAGAGTTCCGGCCCGGTTGACTGAGATACCTCGCAAGAGGCCGACCGGGCCGTCGGCTCCCCCTCGAAAAGTACGGCGGCCCGCTTCCCCGCCGTCCGCCCGGCTGCCTGCCCGACACTCCGTGGCGGGGCGGACGGCGGCGGAACACGGCGCCTCGGGCCTACAGGTGGTTCGTCGGCCGAGGGTCGGTGGGCGCGGGCCCCGCCCGCGCCGCCGAGCCGTACGCGTCGCTGCCCCGCCGCTGCGCGCGAGTGGGTCCGCGCAGCCGTTCGTTGCGCAGGACGAGCAGGGCCACGTCGTCGGTCGGGCGGTGGCCGACATGCCGGCGCAGCGCGGTGAGGACCGTGCGCAGGACCGTCTGCGGGGCGGCCGGATGGTCGCGGACCGCCTCGGCGATCGCGTCGGGCAGGCGGAAGAACCGGCCGCGGCCGTCGCGTGCGTCCTGTGCCCCGTCCGTGTGCAGCACGAGCGACTCGCCCGGCAGCAGATCTCCCAGGCACTGCGCGGGCAGGTCGTCCGGCAGGGGGAACGGTCCGAGCGGCGGCAGGGGATCCGTACCGGCCAGGGGTTCGACCCGGCCGTCGCCCACCAGATACGGCCACGGGTGGCCGCAGTTCAGGGCCCGTACCTCGCCACCACGGCCGATCTCCAGCAGCAGTACGGTGACGAACTCCTCGGCGACCGGGGTGTCCGGCGGCGCTCCGGCCGAGGGGTGCTCGGCACGGGCCTGCGCGCGCAGGTGCCGGGCGAGCGCGCGGTCCAGACGGCGCAGTACGCCGCCGAGTTCGGCCTCGTCGTGCACGGCTTCGCGGAAGCTGCCGAGGACGGCGGCGACGGTGCCGAGCGCCCCGATCCCGTGCCCGCGGACGTCGCCCATCACCAGACGGACGCCGTGCTCGGTGGCGAGCGCCTCGTAGAGGTCGCCGCCGACCGAGGCGCCTCGGTCCGCGGAGAGCTGGGCGGCGGCGACACCGAGGCCGTCGAGTCGCGGGGGCAGTGGCCGCAGCAGCACGCTCTGCGCGGCGCCCGCGATCCGGCGGGCCTGTCTGAGCTCGCGCAACAGGGTCCCGCGCACGTGGAGGACCAGGCCCGCGCCGACCACGCAGAAGACCGCGCTGCTGACGACGCGTGCGCCCAGCCCGTCCTGCTGGGCGAGCGGACAGGCCAGCTTGTATGTGATCGCTACGGCGCCCCACATCGTGGGCAACCCCAGTGAGAGGGTGCTACGCAGTGGCAGCCTGATGCGGAACATGTCGATGGCCCCCCATCCAGGCCCTGACAGCGCAGACCGAACCGGCCCCGAATGGCCGGTTAGATTCTGTCGACCGCACCTCCGCCCGACCCAGAACCCCGACAGATCTCACCCGATCGAGTGAGATAGCAAAAAAGCGCCCCAAAGGGGCGCGGGGAACTGCGCGACCAGCCCCCCACAACTCGCAGCCGACAACCGACCCGCAGCCGAAAAGGGGCGCGGGGAACTGCGCGACCGGCCACCGACTACCCGCAGTCGGCGGACGACGTCACACAGCTCCCCGCCGGAGCGCTAGCTCCGCAACGCCGCCCCCGTACGCTCAGCGGCCAGCGCCACCGCAGCGTCCCGCGCGGCCGACGCCTCGTCGACCGTCAGCGTCCGGTCCGCGGCGCGGAAGCGCAGCGCGTACGCGAGGGACTTGTGGCCCGCGCCGAGCTGCTCGTCGTTCTCGTAGACGTCGAACAGCCGGATGGCTTCCAGCAGTTCGCCCGCGCCGTCACGCAGCGCGGCCTCGACGTCCGCGTGCGGGACCGACTTGTCGACGACCAGGGCGACATCCTGGGTGGCGACCGGGAACGTGGAGATGGTCGGCGCCTGCGGGGTGTCGTCGCCGACCTCCTCCAGCGCGTCCAGGTTCAGCTCGGCCGCGCTGGTGCGGGCCGGCAGACCGAAGGCCTTGACGACGCGCGGGTGCAGCTCACCGGCGTGGCCGACGATCCGCTCCGTGCCGTCGGCGGTGACGACGGCCAGCTCGGCGCAGCGGCCCGGGTGCCACGGCCCGTACTTGCCGCCGCGCACGATCAGCTCGGCGCCGGCCTCACGGGCGACGGTCCGGGCGGCCTCGATCGCGTCGGCCCAGTCGGCCGGGCGGCCCTTGCCCCACCAGCCGGCCTGCTCGCGGGCGCCCGCGAGGACGACGGCGGCGTGGCGCGGCTGCTCGGGCAGCGCCGCGTCGAGCGTGGCGATCTCCTCCTCGGTGGGACGCCGGTCCACCGGCGGGGAGACGGCGACCCGCTGCTCCTCGCGCGGGTGGAAGACCAGCCCGGTCTCGAAGAGCGCCAGGTCGTGCGAGCCCCGGCCGTCGTTGCGGCGCAGCGCGCCGAGCAGGCCCGGCAGCAGCGACGTGCGCAGCGCGGGCTCCTCGTCGTTGAGCGGGTTGGTCAGCTTCACGACCCGGCGGGCCGGGTCGGCGGCGTCGAGGCCGAGCTGGTCGAAGACCTGCTCGCTGATGAACGGGTAGTTCGGCGCCTCGATGTAGCCCGCCCCGGCCAGCGCCCGGCCGACCCGGCGGTGCAGCCGCTGCCGGTGGGTCAGGCCGCGGCCCGAGGGGAGCTTGGGCAGCGTGGAGGGCAGGTTCTCGTAGCCCTCCAGCCGGATGACCTCTTCGGCCAGGTCGTTCGGCTCGGTGAGGTCGGGCCGCCACGACGGCACGGTGACGAGGAGCTCGTCCGGGCCGTAGACGTCGCAGCCGATCTCCTGGAGCCGGCGTACGACGGTCTCGCGGCCGTAGTCCACGCCCGCGACCTTGTCCGGGTGGCCGGCCGGCAGGGCGATGGTGTGCGGCGCGGACGCCGCGACGACCTCGGTGACGCCCGCCTCGGCCGTACCGCCGGCGAGCAGCACCAGCAGGTCCACCGTGCGCTGGGCGGCGGCCGCGGCGGCCTGCGGGTCGACACCGCGCTCGAAGCGCCTGGACGCCTCCGAGGACATCTTGTGCCGGCGGGCGGTGCGGGCGATCGACACCGCGTCGAAGTGCGCGGCCTCGATGACGACCTCGGTGCTGGCGTTCTCGACGTCCGCGTGATCCGCGATCTCGGTGTCGGCGCCGCCCATGACGCCCGCGAGGCCGATCGGGCCGCGCTCGTCGGTGATCACCAGGTCCTCGGCGTGCAGGGTGCGCGTGACACCGTCGAGGGTGACGATCTTCTCGCCCTCCTCGGCCCGGCGTACGCCGATGGTGCCCTGGACCAGGTTGCGGTCGTAGGCGTGCAGGGGCTGGCCGAGCTCCATCATCACGTAGTTGGTGACGTCGACGGCGAGCGAGATCGGGCGCATGCCGACCTTCTGGAGCCGGCGCCGCAGCCAGATCGGGGAGCGGGCCTCCGGGTCGAGTCCGGTGACGGTGCGGGCCGTGAAGCGGTCGCAGCCGGCCGGGTCGGAGACCTGGACCGGGTAGCCGAAGGCGTTGGGGCCCGGGACGTCGAGCAGCGCCGGGTCGCGCAGCGGCAGACCGTAGGCGATGGCGGTCTCGCGGGCGACGCCGCGGATCGACAGGCAGTCGCCGCGGTTGGCGGTGACGGCGATGTCGAGGACCTCGTCGACCAGTTCCAGCAGCTCGATGGCGTCCTTGCCGACCTCGGTCTCCGGCGGCAGCACGATGATGCCGTGGCTGCCGTCGTCGCCCATGCCCAGCTCGTCGCCGGAGCAGATCATGCCGTGGGAGGTCTTGCCGTACGTCTTGCGGGCGGCGATCGCGAAGTTGCCGGGCAGGACGGCGCCGGGCAGGACCACGACGACCTTGTCGCCGACGGCGAAGTTGCGGGCGCCGCAGACGATCTCCTGGGGCTCGCCGGTGCCGTTGGCGGTGCCGACGTCGACCGTGCAGAAGCGGATCGGCTTCTTGAAGCCCTCCAGCTCCTCGATCGTCAGCACCTGGCCCACCACCAGCGGACCCTTGAGGTCGGCGCCGAGCTGCTCGACGGTCTCGACCTCCAGGCCGGCCGAGACCAGCTTCTCCTGGACGTCACGGCCGGTTTCGGTCGCCGGCAGGTCGACGTACTCCCGCAGCCAAGAAAGCGGGACCCGCATCAGATCTCCATCCCGAACGGCCGGGTGAACCGGACGTCACCCTCGACCATGTCTCGCATGTCTTCGACGTTGTGGCGGAACATCAGCATCCGTTCGATGCCGAACCCGAAGGCGAAGCCGCTGTACTTCTCCGGGTCGACGCCGCACGCGGTCAGCACCTTGGGGTTGACCATGCCGCAGCCGCCGAGCTCGATCCAGCCCTCGGAGGAGCAGGTGCGGCAGGGGCGGTCGGGGTTGCCGACGGACTCGCCGCGGCAGACGTAGCACACCATGTCCATCTCGGCGGACGGCTCGGTGAACGGGAAGAAGTTCGGCCGCAGCCGGGTCTTCATGCCCTCGCCGAACAGCGACTGGACCATGTGGTCCAGGGTGCCCTTGAGGTCGGCCATGGTCAGGCCCTCGTCCACGGCGAGCAGCTCGACCTGATGGAAGACCGGGGTGTGGGTCGCGTCCAGCTCGTCGGTGCGGTACACCCGGCCGGGGCAGATCACGTAGACCGGCAGCTCGCGCCCCAGCAGGGAGCGGATCTGCACGGGCGAGGTGTGGGTGCGCAGCACGACACCGGACTCGGTGCCGCCGTCGGGGCCCTGCACGAAGAACGTGTCGGCCTCGCCGCGGGCGGGGTGGTCCGGGCCGATGTTGAGGGCGTCGAAGTTGAACCACTCGGCCTCGGCCTGCGGGCCCTCGGCGACCTCGTAGCCCATGGCCACGAAGACGTCCTCGATGCGCTCAGAGAGCGTGGTCAGCGGATGCCGGGCGCCGGCCGGTACCCGGTCGTGGGGCAGCGTGACGTCCACCGCCTCCTCCACCAGCACCCGGGCGTCGCGCTCGGCCTCGAGCTCGGTCTGGCGGGTGGCGAGGGCCTTGTTCACGGCGCCGCGGGCCTGGCCGACCAGCTTGCCCGCGGCCGCCTTGGCGTGCGGGGGCAGGGCGCCGATCTCGCGGTTGGCCAGGGCCAGGGGCGAGGTGCCGCCGGTGTGGGCGACCTTGGCCTCCTGCAGCGCGTCGAGCGAGTCCGCGGCGGCGAAGGCGGCGAGCGCCTCGTCCCGCATGCGCTCGATCTCTTCCGGTTTCAACGCCTCGACCTCTACAGGGTCGTACGACTTATTCGGTGCCGACATCTCTTCCCGTGCTTCCGGTTGGCTGGCTGAAGGTCCCCGTCACCGACTCGCTCGAAGAGCCGCCCCGGGACACAAAGGTGCCAAAGGCCGAGTCTAACGGGGTGAGGACAGACGGATGCGCCCGCGGGCTGCTCAGACCAGGTAGGCCGGCACGCTCACGGGCAACGTAAATCGGAACTCCGCGCCGCCGCCGGGCGCGCGGCCGACCGTGATGAGGCCGCCGTGGGCCTCGACGATGCCCTTGACGATGTACAGCCCCAGGCCGGTGCCGCCGCGCTTGCTGCCCCGCCAGAAGCGGGTGAAGACGCGGTTCATGGACTCCTCCGGAATGCCGGGGCCCTCGTCACTCACTGTGACGGACGTGCCGGTGTCCTCCCCTTCGCGGGGGGACGCCGAGGGCGTGACGTCAATCGTGACGGTTCCCTCGCCGTGGCGCACCGCATTTTCCAGCAGGTTGCTCAGCACCTGGTCGACCTTGTCGGGGTCGGCCCACAGCGCGGGCAGCGGCTGCTCGATCCGCAGCAGGAAGCGGTCGGCGGGCTGGCCCGCGGCGACGTACGCCTGGATGTGCCGGCCCACGGCCGCGCCCATGTCGACGGGCTGACGGCGCAGCTCCAGCCGTCCGGAGTCGATGCGCGAGATGTCCAGCAGTTCGGCGATGAGCCGGGTGACGCGGTCGGCGTCGGCGTCGACGGTCTCCAGCATCAGCCGCTTCTGGTCGTCGGTGAACCGTTCCCACTTGGCCAGCAGGGTGGCGGTGAATCCCTTGACGGAGGTCAGCGGCGAGCGCAGTTCGTGGGCGACGGTCGCGATCAGTTCGGCGTGACTGCGTTCGGTACGGCGGCGCGCCTCGGTGTCACGAAGGGTGACGACGAGGCGGTGGAGCGGGCCGGTGGGGCGGGTGCGGACGTAGCGTGCGGACACCAGCACCTCCCGGCCGCCGGGCAGCAGCAGGTTGCGCTCGGGCTGGCGGACCCGGATGGCCAGTCCGCCGTAGGGGTCGGTGAGCTGCCACCAGCGCCGCCCCTCCAGATCCTCCAGCGGCAGCGCCTTCTCCAGCCGCTGTCCCAGGGCGTCGGCGGCGGGGGTGGCGGTGATGCGGGCGGCGGCGGCGTTGAAGCACACGATGTGGCCGTGCTCGTCGGCGATCACGAGACCGTCGGGCAGCTCGTCGGGGTCGATGCCGGACTCGGCGGGATCACCGCAGCGGGAGGCGGGCACCCGACCCGCCGCGCTCGCTTCCGGTGCGCCGCTCGTGCCGACACTCATCCCGGTTCCCCACCTCTCTGACGGCATGGGGGTCCCCCGTGCCGGCGCGCAGCCGAGAGCTCGGGGGATGGACCCCGGACCGGTCACCCTACTAGCTCTCGGTGACGGAGCGGCACCCTCCGGAGGCGCGCTGTGCACGGGCCGACGCATAGAGACATACGGCGGCCGCGGTGGCGAGGTTCAGGCTCTCGGCCCTTCCGTGGATCGGGACGCGCACGACGGCGTCGGCCAGCGCGCGGGTCTCCTCCGGGAGCCCCCAGGCCTCGTTGCCGAACACCCAGGCGGTGGGGCCGCCCATGGTGCCCTGGTCGAGTTCGTCGTCGAGGTCGTCGCTGCCCGCTCCGTCGGCGGCGAGAATGCGTACGCCCGCGTCCTTGAGTCCGGCCACGGCCCGCTCGACGGGTACGCCGACGGCGACCGGGAGGTGGAAGAGGGAGCCGACGGAGGCGCGCACGGCCTTGGGGTTGTACAGGTCGACGGAGGCGTCGGTCAGCACGACCGCCTCGGCTCCGGCGGCGTCCGCGCAGCGCAGCACGGTGCCGGCGTTGCCGGGGTCGCGGACGTTGGCGAGGACGGCGACGAGCCTGGGGCGGGCGGCGAGGATCTCCTCGAAGGGGGTGTCGAGGAACCGGCAGACCCCGACGAGTCCCTGCGGGGTGACGGTGGTCGAGATGTCCTCGATGACCTGCTCGTCGGCGAGGTGGACCCGGGCGCCGGCGGCGCGGGCCTGCCCGACGATGTCGGCGTAGCGCTCGGCGGCCTCGACGGTGGCGAACAGCTCGACGAGCGTGGACCCCGCGTCGCCGCGGTGACCGGCGGCCTCGCGCACGGCCTGCGGCCCCTCCGCGAGGAACAGCCGCTCCTTGCCCCGGAAGTTCCGCCGGGCGAGCCGCCGCGCGGCCGAGACGCGGGGGGAACGGGGGGAGATCAGCTCGGGGGCGACGGGAGGCATGGGGTTCACCTTCGGAAGTCCAGGGGTTCTTGTTCGCTCCGCCGGGAGCCGGGCGGGTCCGGGACGGCGTGCAGACAGAGTCGGACCCGCAGGCTGGTTCAGCCTGCGGGTCCGATCACGTCACATCCGGCTCGGGCCGGAGCGGCGTCACGCAGCCTTCGGCGCGTTCACGTCCGCCGGCAGAGCCTTCTGGGCAACCTCGACGAGCGCGGCGAACGCACCGGCGTCGTTGACGGCCAGCTCGGCCAGGATCTTGCGGTCGACCTCGACGTTCGCGGCCTTCAGACCCTGGATGAGGCGGTTGTACGTCATGCCGTTCTGGCGGGCCGCAGCGTTGATGCGCTGGATCCAGAGCTGGCGGAAGTCACCCTTGCGCTTCTTGCGGTCGTTGTAGTTGTAGACCAGCGAGTGGGTGACCTGCTCCTTGGCCTTGCGGTACAGGCGCGAACGCTGACCGCGGTAGCCGGAGGCCGCCTCGAGGATCGCCCGGCGCTTCTTGTGGGCGTTGACTGCCCGCTTGACGCGTGCCACTTGTTTAACTCCTTGTAGCGGGGCCGTGGTTGTCTTCACACGGCCCGGAATCGATGGGGTCCCGGTCCAGACGTACGGCGCTCAGCGGCGCCCGTACGTCACTTGCCGAGAAGCTTCTTGATCTTCGCGGTGTCGCCGGGAGCCATCTCGGCGGTGCCGGTGAGGCGGCGCGTCACGCGGGACGACTTGTGCTCGAGCAGGTGGCGCTTGCCGGCGCGCTCACGGAGCACCTTGCCGGAGCCGGTGATCTTGAAGCGCTTGCTGGCACCGCTGTGCGACTTGTTCTTCGGCATAGCGCCGTTATCTCCTCGTCGGTGGCGCTCCTGTGCCCGGTCGTCAAACCGGGCACGGTGGAGCGTCGTCTCTTGTATCGGTTACATCCCTGGGACTCGCGTCCCGGGGGTCACGCCTCGGCGTGCTCCTCGGCGGGCGCCTCGACCTCGGCCGCGGCCTCGGTGTCGACCTTGGCGTCGGCCTCGGAGTCGGCGTCGGCGTCCGCGGGGTTCTGCGAGCGGCCGGGGTTGGCCTTCGCTTCCGCCTTGCGGGCTTCCTGCGCCTGCCGGGCCTCGGCCATCGCCTCGGTCTTCTTCTTGTGCGGACCGAGAACCATGATCATGTTTCGGCCGTCCTGCTTCGGGTTCGACTCGACGAAACCGAGGTCCTGGACGTCTTCCGCGAGGCGCTGCAGCAGTCGGTAGCCCAGCTCGGGGCGGGACTGCTCGCGACCACGGAACATGATCGTGATCTTGACCTTGTCGCCCTGCTTGAGGAACCGGACGACGTGACCCTTTTTGGTGTCATAGTCGTGCGGGTCGATCTTCGGCCGGAGCTTCATTTCCTTGATGACCGTGTGCGCCTGGTTCTTGCGCGCCTCACGGGCCTTCATGGCCGACTCGTACTTGAACTTCCCGTAGTCCATGAGCTTGCAGACCGGCGGACGCGCGCTCGCCGCCACCTCAACCAGGTCGAGGTCGTACTCCTGCGCAAGCTCCAGCGCCTTGGCAAGCGGAACAATCCCGACCTGCTCGCCGCTGGGACCGACAAGTCGCACTTCGGGAACGCGAATCCGGTCGTTGATGCGGGGCTCGGTGCTGATGGATCCTCCTCGGTAGCACCACACGGCGGTCTGGCGGACAGCCGCGTAACGTCTTTGTTCGTTAGACCTAACCGCACCGAGACACAAAAAATGCCCCGAACGATCACAGGCGGGGCTCCTCGAACTACCGGAACACCGCCGCGGTGAACGCGGGGCGCACTATCGGGCGGACCGCCGTCACGAAGGAACGGCGCCGCCTGACCGGTGACCCGCCGCCCCGGAGGGCGGTCAGGTGGGAGTTCGAAGCCTCCACTTGTAGGTCGGATCCGTCTGCCGTGGGCATACGTCTCCGACCGGTCGTTACACAAGGTTAGCAGCATCGGTCCGGAACGGCTAATTGAGGCCAAGTGGGGCCCGTTCCCGTCCGGGACCTATCGTGTGGGGCATGAGTGAGACCTCCCCCTCGGACACCCCCGAGACCCCCGGCACGAACGACTTCGACGCCATGACCCGCGACATCGCCGAGGTCCCCGCGGTCGAGGTGATCGTGACGGTCGCCGTCAACCTGATGAGCGCCGCCGCCGTGAAGCTCGGCCTGACCGACGAGGGCGACAAGTACAAGGACCTGGACGAGGCCCGCAAGCTGGTGCACGCCCTCGCCGGTCTGCTGGACGCGAGCACCACCGAGATCAGCTCGTTCCACGCGGCACCGCTGCGCGACGGTCTGAAGTCGCTCCAGCTCGCCTTCCGCGAGGCGTCGATCGCCCCGGACGAGCCCGGCCAGGGCCCCGGCGAGAAGTACACCGGACCGGTCTACGGCTAGTCCCCGGACCCCACAAGCGAATCCACGGCCGGTCCGTCCGGCCGGTGCGCGGCCGGGGCCCGGTGGTCTCAGTCGCGTACGTACAGGGGCTCGCCCGGTGGCGTCGTCCCGGCCGGCAGCACCGCCAGGTCGAGACCGCGCACCAGGCGGGCCCTCAGCGTCTCGTCGGCGGCCAGCCGTCCGGCGAGCGCGCGGGCGGCCTCGGCCGGGGCGGCGTCCGGGTCCAGGACCAGGGCGAGGGTGCCGTCGGCCTGCCCGGGGCCGAGGTGGGCACGCAGCACGGCGGGCTCGGCGGCCACCGCGGCGCGCACCGCCTCGACGACGGCCGGATCGGCGAGCGGCTCGGTCGTCGTACGGCCCTCGGCGAGCGCCCGCAGCGCCGCCCCCGTCAGCTCGTAGGGCACCGGTCCCGCCAGATCCAGCACGACGGTGTCGGCCTTCTCGTGCGCCGCGGCCTTCAGGGCCTGGTGCAGGGGTACGGCCACGGGACGGGCCTGGGGGTCCCAGCGGGCCAGCGACTCGGTGGACGTGAAGGCCGGCAGGGCGGTGCGCGAGCCCGCCTTCAGCGTCGGCACGGCCATGTCGCTGGTCTTCTCGCGGCGCAGCCCGTTCTCGTCCTCCTCGACCTCGCCGAGCACGGCGACGACGGGGACGAGCAGCCGGGCGCCCCTGAGCGCCTCCAGGACGGGGCCCACGGCGGTGCGGTCCGTGTCCCAGGCGGCCAGCGCGGCGCTGAGCCGGGGATCGGCGGAGCCGTCGTCGTCGGAGAAGCCGGGGTCGGGAATGTTCTTGTTCGCCACGGTCACCGACCCTATAGGTGGGATGCTGCCGCGCTTGTGCGGCCCCTGAAACCGGGCGGACACCGAACTCACAGGTTTCTCAGATTTCCCTGACGAAGCTCTAACTTCGGTCTAACGGCCCGCACAGTCGCCGCGTCCAGCATCTCGGGCATGGAGTCCTCCAGAGCCCGCCAAGGCCGCCGCGCCCGCCCCTCGCGCCGCCGCCCCCTGCTCCACACCGCCCTCGCCTCGGTCGTGATCGTCGGCGGCACGGCCCTGGGCACGGTGTACGTCAAGGCCCAGGCGCACTCGGGGACGAGCGCCGTATCGTCGTCGCCGTCGCCGTCGGCCACCTCCTCGCCGTCGGCCGACGGAGAGGCAACGGTGGAACCCGTGACGGAGCCCTCGGTGGACCGCGGACAGCTGCTGGCCGACGCGCTGGCGACGGTGACCGTGCCGCAGCGCGCGCGGGTGTCGGCGGCGGTCCTGGACCTGGAGTCCGGCGAGAGCGCCGCGTACGGGGACGCCGCCTTCGACACGGCGAGCATCGTCAAGGTCGACATCCTGGCGACGCTGCTGCTCCAGGCGCAGGACGCCGGCCGGCACCTCACCGCCGCGGAGAAGACGTACGCCACCGCGATGATCGAGAACAGCGACAACGCCTCCGCGTCGGCGCTGTGGAGGATCATCGGCGAGGCGGAGGGCCTCGACGCCGCGAACAAGCGGTTCGGGCTCACGGACACCGCGGGCGGCGACGGCATGCTGTGGGGACTGACCCGGACGACGGCCGCGGACCAGTTGACGCTGCTCCGGCAGGTCTTCGGGGACGACGCGAAGCTGAGCGCGGCCTCACAGACGTATGTCCAGGGGCTGATGCGGCAGATCGCCGCCGACCAGCACTGGGGCGTCTCGGCCGCCGCCACCGGTTCCGCGTGGGCGCTGAAGAACGGCTGGCTGGCGCGCAGCACCACCGGGCTGTGGGACATCAACAGCATCGGGCGGGTGACGGCCGACGGCCACGACTACCTGGTGGCCGTGCTGTCCGACGGCAACGCGACGCAGGCCGGGGGCATCTCGCTGGTCGAGGCGGCGGCACGGGCGGCGGTCTCGGGCTTCACCGGAAGCGACGTCGGGTCGTCCTCGGCGTCCGCCTCGACGGCGGCGGCGTCGTCCGCAGCCGGCTGAGCCGGGCGGCCGGCGGCGATCCGGGCAGCGGCCCTGGCCGGGCGCCTAGAACTCGTCCTGGCGACGGTGGGGGCGGCGGCTTCGCCACATGACGACCGCGGCGACCAGCAGCACGCCGCCGACGCTGCCCGCCAGCGGGCCCGCCCAGCTCGACATGTCGTCGTCCGCCGCGGCGGCGTCGGGCCCGGAGCCGAAGTACTTCCGACCGTACGCGGCGGCCTTGAGTCCCTCCGGATCGAGGCGGCCGGCGGCCTTGAGGGCGGCGGCCGGGTCGATGAAGCCGAAGCCACGGGAGTCGTCGCGCCCGCCGTCGGGCGCGTTGCGGGCGGTGTCCTCCAGGAGCTTCTTGATCTGGGCCGGGCTCAGACCCGGGTGGGCCGCCTTGACGAGGGCCACCGCGCCGGAGACGAAGGCGGAGGCCGCGCTGGTGCCCCAGCCCTCGTAGTAACGGTGGTCCGGGGCCGCGATGACGACGTCGACACCGGGCGCGCTGACGGTGGCGTACCAGCGGCGGGTGGAGAAGGAGGCGCGGGTGCCGTAGCGGTCGACGGCGGTCGCGGCGATCACGCCCGGGTAGGCGGCCGGGTAGGAGATGTGGTCGCCCTTCTCGCCGCCGTTGCCCGCCGAGGCGACGACGACGGCGCCCTTCTTCAGGGCGTACTGGATGGCCTCGTCCTCGCCGGGCTCCGGGTGCGCGGAGGAGGAGTCGTCGCCGAGCGAGAGGTTGATGACGTCGGCGCCGTGGTCGGCGGCCCAGCGGATGCCCTCGGCGAGGGCGTTGCCGCGGGTGGTGCGGGCCTTGGACCGGGAGGGGTCGTCGTCCTCCAGGATCACCCGGACGGGGAGGATCCTGGCCTCGGGGGCGATGCCCATGACGCCGGCGTCGTCCCCGGCGCCGTGTCCGTGACCGGCGATGATCCCGGCCATCGCGGTGCCGTGCCGGGCCCAGGAGTCGTCACCGGGCTTCGCGCCGAAGCCGACCAGGTCGGTGCCGGCCAGGACGTTGCCGTCGAGGTCGGGGTGGTCGTCCTCGACGCCGGTGTCCAGGACGGCGACGGTGATGCCCTTGCCCTTGGTGGTCCGCCAGGCCTGCTGGGTGTGCATGGCGTCCAGCGCCCACTGCTGGGCGCGGATGCCGTCGGCGTGCGCGGGGACGGCCGGCGCGAGGGCGAGGGAGGCGGCCAGGAGCGAGCCGACGAGCCCGGCGCGGTAGGTCGTACGGGTCGTACGGCTGTTCATGACGGTTCCTCCGTGGCCGCGTCGGCGGTCTTGCGGAACGCGCGTTCGATGCGGTCGGCCAGGCCTTGGGCCTCGTTGCCGAGACCGGCCTGCGCGGGGTCCGTGGTGGCGCTGGACTGCGTGGCGTCGGCCGCCGGCTGCGGGGTGTCGACGCCGCGGCCGTCGGCCCAGCCGGAGACGGCGAAGACGACCACGGGGGTGTCCGTCAGCACGGAGACGGTCCACGAGGCACGCTGCTTGTCGCCGAAGGCGGCGGCGACGGTGTCCTTCGGCGCGTAGGCGCGGGGCATGAGGTCGGCGCGGCGGTCGAGCCCCTCCTTGCGGAACCGGGCGTCCAAAGCACTCATGGTCGCCGCGTCCGCCTTGGTGAAGAGCAGGCCGACGGTGGTGACGTAGCTGCGGGTCGCGTCCGTGTAGGTGGCGCGCAGCAGGCGCCGGCAGCCGGCGGGGGCGAGGACCTTGTGCAGCAAGGGGTCGAACGCGTTCCGGCAGCCGCTGTCCGGGGCGACGGCGATCCGCGTCCAGGTCCGGTCGGCGCCGCCCGGGCCCGCTCCGGTGCCCTGCACGGTGGGCGGGAAGAGCTGGTCCACGGGGATGCTGTGCCACAGTTCGGCGGCTGCCGCGAAGGAGTCCCGGGCGCCGTCGTCCCCGGACCCGCCGGTCAGCCAACTGCCCGTCGCCGCACCGCCGATGAGCCCGAATCCGAGCACCACGCAGACGGCTGCGACGGTGGTACGGGAGCGCAGGCGCACCGCGAGGGGCACCGGCCGCGCCCGCTCGTCGTACCCCTCCGGCTCCCCGAACGTCACGACGGGACGGTCCGCGGGCGGGGTCATCGCGGTCCAGGAGAGCGCCGGGTCCGGAGTCACGGGCGCGGAGGCGGCGGGGGTTCCCGAGGAATGCGGGGGCGCGGGGTGCGGAGGTATGCCCGGGACGCCGGGCGGCGCGGGGTGCGGCGGCATGGCGAAGGACGCGGGCGGAGTCAGGGGCGTCCAGGCTTCGGGCTCAGACGTCCAGGCCTCGGGCTCGGCCTCGCCGGTCCGGCCCGCGTCAGGTCCGGGGCGGCCCGGCGCGACGGCGCCGAAGCCGACGGCGGCCTCCGCCGCGCCCGCGCGCTTCGGGGGTACGACACCGGAGCCGCCGAAGGCGGTGGCCGGTGGCACGGCGGTCGGCGGGACGGTGCCCGACGGGACACCGGGCCGGGTGTCCGGCCGCGGCGGCACCGGCCCGGCGGCGGGGGACGGGACACGGGGCCGGTCCTGCGGAGGCGGCGGGACCGCGGCCGAGGCGGGACGCCGGAAGAAGTCCGTGGGTGTGCCGGTGCCCGGACGCGTCTGCGGGCGCGACGGCACGGCGGTGGTGCCGGGACGGTTCTGCACGGCGGCGGGAGTGGCGCCTCGCCCGGTGTCCGACCCGGCCTGCGGGACCGGGGGGACCGGGCGCAGCCGGGCGGTCGTCTCCGAGGGCCCCTCGGCGGGCACACCGGTGGTCCTCGGCGGGGCCGCGGGCCGGTGTCCGGGCCGCGGCGGCACACCACCGGACGGCGCAGCGTCGGGCAGACGCGTCGCGGCGGACGGCGGGGCATCCGGTCGACGGGCGGCAGCGGACGGCGGCGCGTCCGGCAGACGCGTGGCAGCAGACGGCGGGGCATCCGGTCGGCGCGGGGCGGCCGACGGCGGGGCATCCGGCAGACGCGTGGCAGCCGACGGCGGAGCGTCCGGCAGACGCGTGGCAGCCGACGGCGGAGCGTCCGGCCGGCGCGGGGCAGCCGACGGCGGAGCGTCCGGCAGACGCGGGGCAGCCGACGGCGGAGCGTCCGGCAGACGCGTCGCGGCCGACGGCGGAGCGTCCGGCAGACGCGGGGCAGCCGACGGCGGAGCATCCGGTCGACGGGCGGCAGCGGACGGCGGAGCGTCCGGGAAGCGTGCCGTGGCGGCCGGCGGGGGCGGAGTCGTCGATGCCCTGTCGGCGCGGGGGCCGGAGGAGGCGGACGGGAAGCTCGGGAACCGCGCCGCCCCGGCCCGGGGAGGACCGGCCGCGGAAGGGTCAGTACCGGCCGCGTCACCGCCGCCCTGGGCGGGCGCACCGGTACCGGTGCGCGCCGGGGACGACGAGCCACGCGTCGGTGCCGACCCGGCGGCCTGCCCGAAGCCCGTCGGCGCGGCGCCCGGCGCGCCGCCCGGCGTGGACCCCCTGGAGGCTCCGGAAGCCCCGGGCGCCCCGGGCGCGGTACCCGACGGCGAGGCCGTGGCGGAGTGCTGCGGTGTCCTGGGCGGCGGGTCGTTCGCGGGGGCGGGGGGTGTGGAGGGCGCGGGCCGGGGACCCGGTCCGGGTCCGGAGGACGTGTCCGCGTCCACCGGCTCGTCGGCGGCACCGGAGGAACCGGTCGTACCGGTGGAGCCGGGGGCACCGCCGGAACCGGAGGACGGAGGCGTGGTGGGCCGTGGTGGAACGGGGGCGCGGCGCGCTTCCGTGCTCATGCACCCCCCGCTTCCTCGTACCCGGGCCGTCGCTCTCGTGCGCGGGCCGTCGTGCGGCCGACGCCCGGCCTGCCCGCGACGCAGTCGCTTCGCCTCGGGCACGCATACCCGCACGGACGGGCCGTCATCCCGGCGCGGACCTGCGACCGGCGTCGGATCCTCCGTGCGTGCGCGTCACTCTACGGCTTGTTCGAGGCCGATCGGGAACCAGTCCGCGACGCCGGGGCATCTGCCCGGATCGTCCCCCTACCCTGCGGTAATCCTGTCTGGCAGTCTTCGTGCATGACTGCGCGCGCTGCCGACCGGGCCCGTTACGACCGGGCCACCGCCCATCTCGACGCCCCCCTCGCGATCGTCGATCTGGACGCCTTCGACGCCAACGCGGAGGACTTGGTGCGCAGGGCGGCCGGCAAGCCGATCCGGGTCGCCAGCAAGTCCGTCCGCTGCCGGGCCCTGCTCGAACGCGTCCTGGCGAAGGACGGCTTCGCGGGCATCATGTCCCTGACCCTCGCCGAGTCCCTCTGGCTGGCGCGCTCGGGCTTCGACGACGTCCTGCTCGCCTATCCCTCCGTCGACCGCGCCGCCTACGCGGAGCTCACCAACGACCCCAAGCTGGCGGCCGCCGTGACCGTGATGGTCGACGACGTCGCGCAGCTCGACCTGATCGACGCCGCGCGGGCCGGCGGAAGCGAAGTGGTGCGGGTCTGCCTGGAGATGGACACCGCGCTGAAGCTGTTCGGCGGCCGGGTGCGGGTCGGCGCCCGCCGCTCCCCGCTGCACTCCCCCGAGCAGCTCGCCGACCTGGCGCGCGCGGTGCAGCGGCGGCCGGGGTTCAAGGTCGTCGCGATCATGGCGTACGAGGGTCACATAGCCGGTGTCGGGGACTCGGTGGCCGGCCGGCCGCTGCGCTCGCGCGCGGTGCGGCTGATGCAGGCGACCGCCCGCCGGGAGCTGGCCGAGCGGCGCGCGGCGGTCGTACGGGCGGTCCGGGCCGTCGTGCCCGATCTGGAGTACGTCAACGGCGGCGGCACCGGCAGCGTGCAGCACACGGTGGCCGAGGACGCGGTCACCGAGGTCGCGGCCGGTTCCGGGTTGTACGTGCCGAGGCTCTTCGACAACTACACGTCCTTCAGCGGCCGTCCGGCCGCCCTCTTCGCCCAGCCCGTGGTGCGGCGGCCGGGGGTCGGGGTGGTGACCGTCCTCGGCGGCGGCTACCCCGCCTCGGGCGCCGCCGGACACGACCGGCTCCCGGTGCCGTACCTGCCCGAGGGCCTGCGCTACGACCCGCAGGAGGGGCCCGGCGAGGCGCAGACCCCGCTGCTCGGTTCGCCCGCCGACGACCTGCTCATCGGCGACAAGGTGTGGTTCCGGCACGCGAAGGCCGGTGAGTTGTGCGAGCGGTTCGACGTGCTGCACCTGATCGAGGGCGACGCGGTGACGGCGACCGTGCCGACGTACCGCGGCGAGGGGCACACCTTCCTGTAAGTGCCCGGGACAGGGCCGGAGTTCTCGGACTCCGGCCCTTCGGCAGCTCAGCGGGACAGGTCACATGGGCGTGACGTACGCGCCCGAGATCCCGCCGTCGACCAGGAAGTCGCTGGCGTTCACGAAGGAGGAGTCGTCGCTCGCCAGGAACGCGACGGCGGCGGCGATCTCCTCGGCCTCGGCGAACCGGCCGAGCGGGATGTGCACGAGACGGCGGGCGGCCCGCTCCGGGTCCTTGGCGAACAGCTCCTGGAGCAAGGGGGTGTTGACCGGCCCGGGGCACAGGGCGTTGACGCGGATGCCCTCGCGGGCGAACTGCACGCCGAGCTCACGGGACATCGCCAGGACACCGCCCTTGGACGCGGTGTACGAGATCTGGGAGGTGGCCGCGCCCATCCGGGCCACGAAGGACGCCGTGTTGATGATGGAGCCCTTGCCCTGGCGGCGCATGTAGGGGATGGCGGCCTTGCAGCACAGATAGACGGAGGTGAGGTTGACCTCCTGGACGCGCTTCCAGGCCTCGAGTCCGGTCTCCAGGATGGAGTCGTCGTCGGGCGGCGAGATGCCCGCGTTGTTGAAGGCGACGTCGACGCTGCCGTAGGTGTCGTAGGCCGTCTTGAACAGGGCCTCGACCTGCTCGGGGTCGGTGACGTCGACCTTGACGAAGATCCCGCCGACTTCCTCGGCGGCCGCCTTGCCGCGGGTCTCGTCGACGTCCGCGCAGACGACGTGGGCGCCCTCGGAGGCGAGCCGGCGGGCGGTGGCGAGGCCGATGCCGCTGCCGGCTCCGGTGATGACGGCGGTGCGGCCGACCAGTCGGCGGCAGACGGCGTCAGGGGTCAGTGCGGTCACTGTGCGGGGCCCTCCGTGCTGATGAAGACGTTCTTGGTCTCGGTGAAGGCGGTGAGGGCGTCGGGGCCGAGTTCACGGCCGACGCCGGACTGCTTGAAGCCGCCGAACGGGGTCCAGTAACGGACGCTGGAGTGGGAGTTGACCGACAGGTTGCCGGCCCGCACGGCCCGCGAGACCCGCAGGGCGCGGCCGACGTCGCGGGTCCACAGGGAGCCGGCGAGGCCGTAGTCGGTGGCGTTGGCGAGCGCCACGGCGTGCTCCTCGTCGTCGAAGGGGAGGACGACGGCGACCGGCCCGAAGACCTCCTCGACGGCCACCCGGGCACGCGGGTCGACGCCGGTGAGGACGGTGGGCGGGAACCAGTAGCCGGGGCCTTCGGGGGCCTTGCCGCGGATGCCGGGCGCGTCCGGGTCGACGTAGGACCGTACGCGTTCCAGCTGGGGCCTGGAGATCAGCGGGCCCATCTGGGTCCGCTCGTCGGCCGGGTCGCCGACGCGGACGGACTCGATCGCGGGCGCGAGGAGGTCCAGGAAGCGTTCGTGGACCGGGCGTTGGACGAGGATGCGGGTGCGGGCGCAGCAGTCCTGGCCGGAGTTGTCGAGGAAGGACATGGGGGCGGCGGCCGCGGCGGCTTCGAGGTCGGCGTCGGCGAAGACGATGTTCGGGCTCTTGCCGCCGAGTTCGAGGGTGACGCGCTTGAGGCGGTCCGCGCCCTTGGCCCACACCTGCTTGCCGACGGCCGTGGACCCGGTGAACACGATCTTCGCGACGCCGGGGTGCTCGACGAGCGCGGCGCCCGCGACGGGGCCGTGTCCGGGCAGCACCTGGAAGAGGTCCCGCGGCAGCCCTGCCTCCAGGGCGAGTTCGGCCAGCCGCAGGGCCGTCAGCGGGGTGGTCTCGGCGGGCTTGAGGATCACCGCGTTGCCCGCCGCGAGTGCGGGCGCGGTGCCCCAGGCCGCGATGGGCATGGGGAAGTTCCAGGGCGCGATCACGCCGACGACGCCGAGCGGTTCGAGGATCGTCACGTCCAGACCGCCGGCCACCGGGATCTGACGTCCGGTCAGCCGCTCCACGCCACCGGCCGCGTAGTCGAGCAGGTCGCGTACGTTGCCCGCCTCCCAGCGGGCGTTGCCGATCGTGTGTCCGGCCTCCAGGACCTCCGACCGGGCCAGTTCCTCCAGGTGTTCGTCCACCGCGGCGGCGAACCGGCGCAGCAGCCGGGCCCGGTCGCCGGGTGCGAGGGCGGCCCAGCGTTCCTGTGCCCGCGTGGCTCGTACGACCGCCGCGTGCACGTCGGCCGCGGTGGCGGCCGGCACGGTCGCGACGAGCTCCTCGGTGGCGGGGTTGCGTACCTGGAGTTCGTGTTCCCGCGCGTGCTCCCGCTCGGGTTCGCGATCCCGCTCGCGTTCCTGGTCGCGGTCCTGCTCGGGCCGGTGCTCGGGCTCGTGCTCGTGGGACAAGAAGGGCCTCACATGCGTTCGAAGGAGCGGCGCAGCTCCCAGTCGGTGACCGCGGCGTCGTAGGCCTCCAGCTCGACGCGGGCCATGTTGCGGTAGTGCGCGACGACCTCGTCGCCGAAGGCGGCACGGGCGATCGGGCTGTCCGCCCAGATCTCGGCGGCCTCGCGCAGGGTGGTGGGCACCTGCGCGTATCCGGCGGTGTAGGCGTTGCCCGCGCAGGCCTCGGGCAGCTCCAGCTTGTGCTCGATGCCGTACAGCCCGGCCGCGACCAGTCCGGCGACGGCGAGGTGCGGGTTGACGTCACCGCCGGGCAGCCGGTTCTCGAACCGCATCGAGCGGCCGTGGCCGACCACGCGCAGGGCGCAGGTGCGGTTGTCATGGCCCCAGGCGACGGCGGTCGGCGCGAAGGAGCCGGGCTGGAAGCGCTTGTAGGAGTTGATGTTCGGGGCGTAGAGGAGGGAGAAGTCGCGGAGCGCGGCGAGCTGTCCGGCGAGGAAGTGGCGCATGACCTCGGACATGCCGCCCGGGTCCGCGGCGTCGCCCGCCATGGCGTTGGTGCCGTCCGCGGCCGCGAGCGAGAGGTGGATGTGGCAGGAGTTGCCCTCGCGCTCGTTGTACTTGGCCATGAAGGTGAGCGAGACGCCCTCCTGGGCGGCGATCTCCTTGGCCCCGGTCTTGTAGACGGCGTGCTGGTCGCAGGTGACCAGGGCTTCGGCGTAGCGGAAGGCGATCTCGTGCTGGCCGGGGTTGCACTCGCCCTTGGCGGACTCGACCGTGAGGCCCGCGGCGGCCATCTCGTTGCGGATGCGGCGCAGCAGGGGCTCGATCCGGCCGGTGCCGAGCACCGAGTAGTCGACGTTGTACTGGTTGGCCGGGGTCAGCCCCCGGTAGTTCGCGTCCCAGGCCTGTTCGTAGGTGTCCTTGAAGACGATGAACTCCAGCTCGGTGCCGACCTGGGCGGTGTACCCGTGCTCGGCCAGCCGGTCCAGTTGCCGGCGCAGGATCTGCCGGGGCGCGGCGACCACGGGCGAGCCGTCCTCCCAGGCGAGGTCGGCGATCACCAGGGCCGTGCCGGCGTTCCAGGGCACCCGGCGCAGCGTGGCCAGGTCGGGGTGCATCGCGAAGTCGCCGTAGCCGCGCTCCCAGGAGGACATCGCGTACCCGTCGACGGTGTTCATCTCGGTGTCGACGGCCAGGAGGTAGTTGCAGCCCTCGGTGCCGTGCTCCAGGACCTCGTCGAGGAAGAACCGGGCGGCGAACCGTTTGCCCTGGAGCCGCCCTTGCATGTCGGGGAAGGCCAGGACGACGGTGTCGATCTCACCGCTCGCGACGAGGGCCCGCAGCTCCTCGACGCTCAGCGGGGGCGTGCGGTCTGCCACGGGGGCCTCCTTCGCCGGGCCGGGAGCCATAAGGTATTGCCGGGAACCATTGCTTGGGAAGGGGGTGCGGCCGCATGTCGCGAGGCACGGACGGCACGGACCCGGAGAGACCGGCCGCCGGCGGGCCGGACGACCGTCTCGCGCCGGTGCTGCGGCCGGTCCGGGCGGGCAACGGCTTCGAGGAGGCGCTGGAGCAGATCCTCCAGGTCGTCCGGCTGGGCCTGGTGCCCGGCGGCGGACGGCTGCCGGCCGAGCGGGAGCTGGCGGAGCGGCTCGGGATCAGCCGGGTGACGCTGCGCGAGGTGCTGAAGGTGCTCCAGGACCAGGGGCTGGTCGAGGCCCGCCGGGGCCGGTACGGCGGGACGTTCGTGCTGCCGCGCACGGACGCCGGCGGCGAGGACGAGCTGCGCCGCCGGATCGCCGAGGTCGACATCGAGGACGTGCTGCGCTTCCGGGAGGTGCTGGAGGTCGGCGCGGCGGGGCTGTGCGCGGCGCACGGGCTGTCGGAGGAGCAGGCGGCCCGGCTGCGCGAGGCGCTGGCCCGCACGCACGACGCGCCGCTCGCGGAGTACCGCCGCCGGGACACGCTGCTCCACCTCACCCTGGCCGAGCTGTGCGGCTCCGCGTCGCTGGCCGCCCGGTACGCGGCCGTCCGGGCCACGGTGAACGACCTGCTGGACTGCATCCCGCTGCTCGTGCGCAACCTGGAGCACTCCCAGCGCCAGCACAGCGCCCTGGTCGAGGCGGTCCTGGACGGGGACGCGGACGCGGCACGGGAGATCGCGCGGGAGCACTGCGCGGGGACGGCGGCGCTGCTGCGGGGGTTCCTGGCGTGAGGTCCCGGGCCCGCGGCCGCGGGGACGGCGGGGATTCCCGGCCCGCGGCCACGGGGACGGCGGGGGTTCCCGGCGTGCGGACCCGGGCCCGCGGCCGCCGGGACGGCGCGCCGGAGCGGCGGCCCGGACCCTCTTGCCGCGCACGGGTGACCTCGGCAAAGGTATGAGGGCAATCCATTGCACGGTGTGGGAGGGCGCATGGCGCGCAGACCGCTGATCGGTGTCAGTACGTATCTGGAGCCCGCGGTGCGCTGGGGCGTGTGGGAGCTGGAGGCGGCGCTGCTGCCGGCCGGGTATCCGCGACTCGTCCAGCAGGCCGGCGGGCTGACGGCGATGCTGCCGCCGGACGGGCCGGAACATGCCGCAGCGACCGTGGCACGTCTCGACGGGCTGGTGATCGCGGGCGGTCCGGACGTCGAGCCCGTGCGCTACGGAGCCGAACCCGACCCCCGTACCGGCCCGCCCGCGCGCGCCCGGGACGCCTGGGAGCTGGCCCTGATCGAGGCCGCGCTCGCCGCGCGTGTCCCGCTGCTGGGCATCTGCCGGGGCATGCAACTGCTGAACGTCGCGGCCGGCGGCACCCTCGTCCAGCATCTCGACGGGCACGCGGAGGTGGTCGGCGCCTTCGGCCTGCACCCCGTGAAGCCGGTCCCGGGCACGCGGTACGCGGGGATCGTGCCGGAGGAGACGGCCGTACCGACGTATCACCACCAGGCGGTCGACCGGCTGGGCACGGACCTGGTCGCGTCGGCGTACGCGGCGGACGGCACGGTCGAGGCGATCGAGCTGCCCGCCTCGGCGGGGTGGGTGCTGGGCGTGCAGTGGCACCCGGAGATGGGCGAGGACCTGCGCGTGCTGCGGGCCCTGGTCACCGCCGCGTCCTGAGCCGGGCCGAAGCAGACCCCGACCGACGCACGACTAGTGGTTCGGGGGCGGGGCGGTCTGGGTCGGGGACGGGCCTCGGGTCAGCGACAGCAGGTCCCGCGCCGGTCCCGCCGGCCGGTGTCCCGTCGGCCACACGGCCCGCAGAGCCCGCCGCAGCCGGACGCCCTCCACCGGGAGGCTCACCAGGCGGCGCATCGCGAGCTCCTCCCCCAACGCCAGTTCGCTCAGCACCGCGGGCCCGGCCCCGCCGACCGCCGCCGCCTTCACCGCCGTCGTCGAGGACAGCTCGATCAGCGGGCGGGCCAGGCCGCCCAGGGCCGCGTGAAGGACCTGCCGGGTCCCCGAGCCCTCCTCCCGCAGGATCAGCGGGGTCGCGGCCAGTTCCTCGGCGGCCAGCGCGTGCCTGCGGCGGGCCCAGGGGTGGCCGGGCGCCGTCACCACGATCAGCCGGTCGTGGGCGACGACCGCGGAGTCCAGGCCGGGCGGGACGTCCAGCCCCTCCACGAAGCCGAGGTCCGCCTCCCCCGCGACCAGCCGCTCCGCCACCGACGCCGAGTTCCCGGCCAGCAGCGACACCGCGGTGTCGGGACGCTGGGCGCGCAGCGCGAGCAGCCAGCCCGGCAGCAGGTACTCGGCGATCGTCATGCTCGCCGCCACCCTCAGCCGGGAGTCGCGGCGATCGCGCAGCGCCTGCGTGCCGGCGTCGAAGGCCTCCGCCGCCTCCACCACCCGGCGCGCCCAGTCGGTCACCAGCGCTCCGGTGTCGGTGAGCCGGGAGCCGCGCGGCGACCGGTCCACCAGCGCCAGGCCCAGCCTGCGTTCCATCGAGCGGATCCGGCTGCTGGCGGCGGGCTGGGTGATGCCGAGCTCCCGCGCGGCCGCGCCGAGGCTGCCCAGCCGTGCCACCGCCAGCAGCAGTTCCAGGGCGCCGAGGTCCGGGACGCGGTGGGCGATGGAATCCCCCTGCTCCCGGGCCCCGCCCGGTCCGCTCGTCTCGCTCATAAGCCCACCTTATGCCCCCATAGAGACATCGTCCCTGGTCGCGGGCCATGGGCCGGGGGGATGGTGGAGCCATGGTCACCGATGCCCTTGCCCTGTCCCGTCCGGCGGTCCGTCTCGCGGCGGTCCGCCACCTCGGCCCGAACTGGTACGCCTCCGTCATGGGCACCGCCATCGTGGCCACGGCAGGCGCGGGGCTGCCCGTCCACGTTCCCGGTCTGCGTGCCGTCTGCGCCGCCGTGTGGGTCCTGTCGCTCGCCCTGCTGGTGACCCTGCTGGCCGCCCGTGCCCTGCACTGGACCCACCACCGGGACCAGGCGCGCGCCCATCTCCTCGATCCCGCGGCGGCGCCGTTCTACGGCTGTCTGGCCATGGCGCTGCTGGCCGTGGGCGCGGGTGCCGTCACCGTCGGCCGGGACGTGATCGGAACGGGGGCCGCGGTCGCCCTCGACACGGTTCTCTTCACCGCCGGCACCGTCGTGGGCCTGGCGGCAGCCGTCGCGGTGCCGTACCTCATGGCCGTACGCCATCGGATCGAGCCGGGGCAGGCGTCTCCCGTGTGGCTGCTGCCGGTCGTCGCGCCCATGGTGTCGGCCGCGCTCGGACCGCTGCTGGTGCCGCACCTGCCGGCCGGCCAGCTCAGGGAGACGCTGCTGCTGGGCTGTTTCGCGCTGTTCGGGCTGAGTCTGCTGGCGACCCTGCTGCTGCTGCCGCTGATCTTCGCCCGGCTGCTCACCGGCGGCCCGCTGCCGCTCGCTCTCACCCCGACCGTGTTCCTGGTGCTCGGCCCGCTCGGACAGTCCACGACCGCCGTGGGGAACGTCGCGGACGCCGCGCCGGGGGTCGTCCGGGCCCCGTACGAGCAGGCCTTCGCGGGCTTCGCCGTCCTGTACGGCGTTCCCGTCCTGGGTTTCGCGCTGCTCTGGCTGTGTCTGGCCACCGCCCTGTGTCTGCGGGCCCGTCGGCACGGGATGGGCTTCACGATGACCTGGTGGGCCTTCACCTTCCCGGTCGGCACCTGTGTCACCGGCGCCGGGGCGCTCGCCCGGCACACCGGCCTTGCCGCCTTCGACGGGCTCGCGGTCGCGCTGTACGTCGTCCTCGTGGGCGCCTGGGCGACCGTGGCCGTGCACACCGTCCGCGGCCTGCTCAGCGGTGTGCTGCTCGCAGGGCCGACGCCAGCGCCCGGGGCGCCTCGGCCAGCGACGGCCCGTACCACGTCAGGTGCCGTCCGCTGACGAGAGCGCAGGGCAGGCCGGGGAAGGCCTCGGGGCCGTCGTCGGGGGTGAAGCGGTAGGGCTCGTCGGGGAGCACGACGAGGTCCGGCCGGGCGGCGCGCAGCTCCTCCAGGGGGACGCGCGGGTAGCGCTCGGGGTGGGACGCGTACAGGTGGTCGACGCCCAGCCGGGCGAGCACGTCACCGGCGAATGTGTCACGGCCCAGGACCATCCAGGGACGGCGCCAGACGGGCACGACAGCGGTCGTACGTCCCGTGCCGACGGCAGCGGGTCCCGGAGCCGCGGTCGTCGGCGCCGCCCAGGCCGCCTCCGCCTCGTCCAGCCAGCGCGGCCGGCTCCGCGCCCCGCAGGCCCGCAGCACCCGGTCCAGTTCACGGAAGGCCTGCGGTACGTCCCGCACCTCGGTCACCAGCACCTCGACACCGGCCGAGCGCAGCGCGTCCAGGTCCGGGGCGCGGTTCTCCTCCTCGTTGGCGACCACCAGGTCGGGCGCGAGGGCGAGGATCCGCTCGGTCTTCGGGTTCTTGGTCCCGCCGACGCGGGCCACGTCGAGGCCGGCGGGGTGGGTGCACCAGTCGGTGACACCGACCAGGGCGCCGGGCAGGGACACGGCCACCGCCTCGGTGAGGGACGGCACCAGCGAGACGATCCGCACGCCCTACCGCCGCCTGCCGCGCCTGTCCTGGACGGCCTCGACGTGCTCCGCCACCGCCACCACGACCACCCGGGTGTCCGGCACGGTCGCGCGCCACCGGTGGCGCACCCCGCCGGTCAGGTACAGCGTGTCCCCGCGGCCGAGGCGGTACGCGCGGCCTTCGGCCTCGATCTCCACCGCGCCGTCGGCGACGTACATCAACTGGTCGTTGCGGTGCTGGATCTCGCGGCCCGCCTCGTGGTCGCCGGTGAACTCCGAGGCGTGCATCTGGTGGTGTCCGCGGACCAGAGACCGGGCCTGGGGTCCGGCGCCCGGCACGGTGTCCTCGGCGCGCACGACGTCCACGCTGCACGCCGGGTCGGCGGCGGCGAGGAGTTCGACGGCGGTGGTGCGCAGGGCGTCGGCGACCTTCTCCAGGGAGCTTCTGCTGGGGCGCGCCCGGTCGTTCTCGACCTGGCTCAGAAAGGGGACCGAAAGGCCGCTCCGCTCGGCCACGACGGCAAGGGTGAGCTCCAGCGCGCGACGGCGCCGCCGCACGGCCGCGCCCACCCGCAGGGGCTGTTCCTTGTGGTCGCCCATCGCGCCCGCCGCCTCCTCCGCTCGTCGCCCGGTCGTCGGTGCGCGAGGGTCCGCGCGCACTCCTCCTGATGAGTTCTCTGCACCCTACGCATGTTCGGCAAACCGTTTCAGGCGGCCGTCACATCGGCGACACATCGCGTCGGGTCGGACCTCACAGTTCTCGCCAGTGGATCAATCGGCCGGACTTCCGGAGCCTCACTCCCCTCGCACGGGACGAACGGGCTGATGGGCAGGGTCGGGCGCCCTCCGGGACCGGTGACGGGCGTGTCCGACGGGGCCGCCGAGGCCCGGCTGCCGCCGGGGGCGCGGACGGTCGGGAGGTCGGCGTGTCCGGACGCGGGCCGCTGGGCCGGCGCCGGCCGACGGCCGGATTCCTCCCGTACGGACCGACCCTCGATCAGCACGAGCGTGGTGCTTCTAGGTCGAACGCGCGAGCGCTCCCCGATGTTCCCGACCGTTAACCGGGGATGTCCCCGTTCGTCTCCCGGTCCCGAACCCGCTGGTCAGGACGGGGTGGGCAGGGGCGTCGAGGCGGCACCCTCCGGGACGGGGGCGAGGGACGCGGGCGAGGGGGCGGCGGGCCCGGCACGGGTGGGCCGTACCCTCGCGGATGCCGGGGGAACGGCCGGGGAACTGCGGGCGAACCGGCCGTGGCAGCCGGACGCCCCGGCCCGGTCCGCGCGCGGACCGGATCGATTCGTAGCTTTGTGTGGTTGTCCGGATCTTTTCCGTAGGCACGGGAGTGATCTCCCGGCGCGCGACGGGCGCGCGGGCTCCGGTCGGTTTCCGGACATGACCCGAGGGGTGGGCCCTTCCGCACGCTGTCAGGTCGTGCGGAAGGGCCCACCCCTCGGAGGTTCGTCCCACCGGTGCCGGGCTTGATGACCCGGTGGTGCCCTAGGGCTTGTCCGGGACGGGGGCCGCCTTGTCGACGACGCCCGGGTTGTCCTTCAGCCAGGCGCGCACCGCTTCCTGCTGCCGGCCCTTGCCCGCCTTGTTGATCGCCGCCTCCAGGCCGGTGAGCTGCTTCTCGGTCATCCGGAAGTCCTTCAGCCAGGTGCCGACGACCGGGTTGTCGGCCGCGAAGCCCTTGCGGGCCAGCGTGTGCACGCCGTCGCCCGTGCCCCAGGCACCCTTGGGGTCCTTCAGCTTCTTCAGGTCGTAGTCGTTGTACGCCCAGTGCGGCGACCAGAGCGTGACGACGATCGGTTCCTTCTTGCTGTAGGCGCGCTTGAGCTCGGCCAGCATCGCGGGCGTGGAGCTGTCGACGACCTTGTACTCCTGGTCCAGGCCGTACTCCTTGAGGACCTTGCTCTTGAGCAGGGCCGTCTCGCCGGCGCTGGACTCGATGCCGGTGATCTTCCCGCCGAACCGCGACGCCTGGCCCTTGAGGTCGTCGAGGGAGTCGACGCCCTTCAGGTACGAGGGCACGCTCAGCTCCAGGGACGTCCTGCCGTACCAGGAACCGAGGTCGTCGAGGCGGTCGCCGTACTTCTTCCAGTACTGGGCGTGGGTGGTGGGCAGCCAGGAGTCGGTCTCGAAGTCGACGTCGCCCTGGGCGAGCGAGGTGTACAGCGGCCCGGCGTCGTACTGCTTCGCGTCCACCTGGAATCCGCGCTGTTCGAGGACCTCCTTCCACAGGAAGGTGGAGGCGACGCCCTCGTCCCAGGGGATGTACCCGATGGTGATCTTCTTGCCCCGGCCGACGTCCTTTCCGTCGGCGACGGCCCGCGTGCCGTCTCCGCCGCCGAGGACGCCCATGCCGCCGGCCACCAGGCCGAGGACGACGATGCCGACCACGGCGAACTGCGGGCGGGGACGGTAGGACCAGATCCGCGGCCCCCGGGCGGCGCGCGCCTTGAGGGCGGCTCGGCGGCCGAGCGGGGAGACCTGGGTGCCGAGCGCGCCGGTCATCCGGTCGAGGTAGATCGCGAGGATCACGATGGCGACACCGGCTTCGGAGCCGAGGCCGACGTCGAGCTGGCCGATGGCCTCGTTGACGTCGCCGCCGAGGCCTCCGGTGCCGACCATGCCGGCGATCGCGGCCATGGACAGGCCGAGCATGATGACCTGGTTGACGCCCGCCATCACGGTGGGCAGGGCCAGCGGGAGCTGGACGCGCAGCAGGGTGTCCCGGGGCGTGGTGCCGAACGCCTCGGCGGCCTCGACCAGTTCCTTGTCGACCTGCCGGATGCCCAGTTCGGTCATGCGTACGCCCGGGGCGAGCGCGAAGATCAGGGTGGCGACGATGCCCGCGGAGGCGCCGGTGCCGAAGAAGAGGATCGCCGGGATGAGGTAGATCATCGCGGGCAGCGTCTGCATGAAGTCCAGGACCGGGCGGACCAGTGCGCCGACCCGCTCGGAGCGGGCCGCCCAGATGCCCAACGGGACCGAGATCACCAGGGCGATGACCGTGGCGACGAGGACGAGCGACAGGGTCACCATCGCGTCCTCCCACAGTCCGAGGGAGTCGATGAAGGCGAATCCGACGAAGGTGAGGACACCGGCGAGGGTGCCGCGCAGCCAGAAGGCCAGCACGGCGAAGATCCCGGCCAGCAGCAGCGGCTGCGGGGCCTGGAGTACGGCGTCGAGGCCGTCGTAGGCGCCGGTGAAGACGGCCTTGAGGAGGTCGAACAGCCAGGACACATGGCCGAGCAGCCAGTCGACCGCGCTGTTGACCCAGTCGCCGAGCGGAATCCTAGGCACGGGCCACCGCCTTGGCGCCGGCCGCCGTCGCGGCCTTCGCGCCGTCCGTCGGCTCGTCCGTCGGTTCGTCCGTCGGCTCGTCCGTCGGCGTGGCCTTCGCGTGCGGCGTGTCGCAGCGGTCCGGCGCGGCGGCCGGCTCGTCGCCGAGGAAGCCGAGCAGGCGCTGTCGTGGCACGACCCCGACGAGGTCGTGCCGGGCGTCGAGCACGGCGACGGGATGCGGCACGCGCGCGCTGATCGCGCACAGTTCGGTGAACGGGGTGTGCGGCGTCGCGGTCTCGCAGGAGCAGTCGGCCTCGTCGCCCCGTACCGCGCGGTCCATGACGGCGTCGGCGGTCAGCACCCGGGAGCGGTCCACGTCCTGGGTGAAGGAGGCGACGTAGTCGTCGGCGGGGCGCACGAGGATGTCCTGCGCGGTGCCGATCTGCGCGACCCGGCCGTCGCGCATCACCGCGACGCGGTCGCCCAGGCGCATCGCCTCGTTGAGGTCGTGGGTGATGAAGACGATCGTCTTCTTCAGCGTCTTCTGGAGTTCGAGGAGCTGGTCCTGCATGTCGCGCCGGATCAGCGGGTCGAGCGCGCTGAACGACTCGTCCATGAGGAGCAGTTCGGCGTCGGTGGCGAGAGCGCGGGCCAGACCGACGCGCTGCTGCATACCGCCTGACAGCTCGTCGGGCCAGGAATTCTCCCAGCCGGCCAGGCCGCACAGGGCGAGCGCCTCGTCGGCGCGGCGTGCGCGCTCGGCGCGGGGCACGCCCTGCACCGCCAGACCGTAGGCGGCGTTGTCGCGGACGCTGCGGTGCGGGAAGAGCGCGAAGTGCTGGAAGACCATGCTGATCCTCCTGGAGCGGACCTCGCGCAAGGCGCGGGCGCCGAGTCCGGTCAGGTCCTGGCCGCCGAAGCGGACCTGCCCGGCCGTCGGCGGGAGCAGGCCGTTGAGCATGCGCAGCAGCGTGGACTTACCCGATCCGGACAGGCCCATGACGACGAAGATCTCGCCTGGTTCCACGGTGAAGGAGGCGTCGATCACGGCGGCCGTGGCGCCGTCGGCGCGCAGTTCCTCCCGGTCGGCTCCGTTGCGCAGCCGTTCGACTGCCTGGTCCGGTCGTCTGCCGAACACCTTGTAGAGATGTTCGGCTTCAAGTCTGGCTGACACGCGTGCCTCTTGCTCTCGGGGACAGGACGCGGAGGGACCGTCGACCGCAAACGTTGAATTCGCAATCTCCGTCGCTCCGAAGCGGCGCCTGCCCCGGCTCTCACCTGCCAAACACACCAGTGGCCCGGTTCACAGTGCGTTCACATCCGCCACGTGCTCGCCCCGCTGTCGCCCTGGCGAGTGGTTGTCGGTGCCGTACGGCATGATGCGAGCGTGACCGGACGACTGATGCTCCTCGACACCGCCTCCCTGTACTTCCGCGCCTACTTCGGCGTGCCGGACTCCGTGAAGGCACCGGACGGCACGCCGGTGAACGCGGTGCGCGGGCTGCTGGAGTTCATCGACCGCCTGGTCAAGGACCATCACCCGGAACACCTGGTGGCCTGCATGGACGCCGACTGGCGGCCGCGCTGGCGGGTCGAGCTGATCCCGTCGTACAAGGCGCACCGGGTCGCCGAGGAGCGCGCGGCCGGACCGGACGAGGAGGAGGTGCCCGACACGCTGTCCCCGCAGGTGCCGGTCATCGAGGAGGTCCTGGACGCGCTGGGCATCGCCCGCGTGGGCGTCGCGGAGTACGAGGCGGACGACGTGATCGGCACGTTCACCGCGCGCGCCAAGGGCCCGGTCGACATCGTCACCGGCGACCGCGATCTGTACCAGCTCGTGGACGACGCGCGCGGGGTGCGCGTGCTGTATCCGCTCAAGGGGGTCGGCACGCTCCAGCTGACCGACGAGGCGGTGCTGCGGGAGAAGTACGGCGTCGACGGACGCGGGTACGCGGATCTGGCGCTGCTGCGCGGCGACCCGAGCGACGGCCTGCCGGGCGTGCCCGGGGTCGGCGAGAAGACGGCGGCCAAGCTGCTCGCCGAGTTCGGCGACCTGGCCGGGATCATGGCGGCCGTGGACGACCCCGCGGCCCGGCTGACCCCGACGCAGCGCAGGCGGCTCGACGAGGCGCGGCCGTATCTCGCGGTGGCCCCGAAGGTCGTCCGGGTCGCCGAGGACGTCCCGCTGCCGGACGTCGACACGGCCCTGCCGCGCCGGGCGCGCGACCCGCAGGCGCTGGACGCGCTGGCGGCGCGCTGGGGGCTGGGCGGGTCGCTGAACCGGCTGCTGACCACGCTGGACACGTCGGGCGCGTGATCATTGTTCCCGCGGGCTGACCTGTCCCCATTGATGACGAGGAGGCATGATCCGCCTGAGAGATTCATGAACCTGTCCGCCGGGAGGGCTGCGCCAGGGAAAGTGATGCTAACTTAGGTAAGCCTAAGCTAGAAAGCGACTGGGAGGCCGTCATGGCAGAGCGTCCGGCACGCAAGCCGCGGAAGCCGCACTCCGCGCAGGTCGTTCGCACCGAACGGCTGACCCCGCACATGCAGCGGGTGGTGCTGGGCGGCGAGGGGCTGGCCGAATTCACCGCGGGGACCAGCACCGATCACTATGTGAAGCTGCTTTTCCCGGCCGGGGGCGCGACCTACCCGGAGCCCTTCGACGTGGAGCGGATCCGGGCCGAGTACCCGCGTGAGCAGTGGCCGGTGACCCGGACGTACACCGTGCGCGCCTGGGACCCCGAGCACCGCGAACTGACCCTGGACTTCGTGGTCCACGGCGACGAGGGCCTCGCCGGGCCGTGGGCGGCCCGCGTCCAGCCGGGCGAGACCGTCCACTTCATGGGCCCCGGTGGCGCCTACGCCCCCGACGCGGACGCCGACTGGCATCTGCTGGCCGGCGACGAGAGCGCGCTGCCCGCGATCGCGGCCGCGCTGGAGAGCCTGCCCGACGGCGCCGTGGTGCACGCCTTCGTGGAGGTCTCGGGCCCGGAGGAGGAGCAGAAGGTCGACTCCGACGTGGAGATCGTCTGGCTGCACCGCGGCGATGCGCCGGTGGGCGAGAAGCTGGTCGAGGCGGTGCGCGGCCTGGACTTCCCGGAGGGCCGCGTCCACGCCTTCGTGCACGGCGAGGCCGGTTCCGTGAAGGAACTGCGCCGGCTGCTGCGGGTGGAGCGGGAGATCCCGCGCGAGGACCTGTCGATCTCCGGCTACTGGCGGCTCGGCCACAACGAGGACGGCTGGCAGGCCTCCAAGCGGGAGTGGAACGCGCGGGTGGAAGCGGAGCAGGAAGGTTCCGCGCCCTCGGCGTGAAGCGTCTTCCGAAGCGGCGGCACCTCTCGGGGTGCCGCCGCTTCGCCGTGTCCCGGCACCCGCGACCTCCCGGCACCCGTGCGGCACCGCGGGCCGGGAGGCCGCCGCAGGAGCGTGTGGCCGGGGCCGCGGGAGCGTGAGGACTTGGGCCCGCCCCGGACACGACGGCGTGACGCGGACGAAACAGGCCGTCCCTAATTTCTGTCGCTCGACAGGAATTACGTGCCCAAGGCAGGTGCCGCCGTGACGACCACAGCCGCTTCCGACGTACGTCCCGACCCCTCGAAGCCCTCCGCCGACCACTCCCTCGCGGAGTTCGGCTACCGCCAGGAACTGCACCGCAGCCTCGGTCGGTACGCCTCGTTCGCGGCCGGGTTCTCCTTCATCTCCGTCCTGACGACCGTCTTCCAGTTCTTCGCCTTCGGGTACGCGTTCGGCGGCCCCGTCTTCTTCTGGGCCTGGCCGGCCGTACTGGTCGGGCAGTTGCTGGTGGCCGCCTGCTTCGCGGAACTCGCCGCCCGCTACCCCATCTCGGGTGCCATCTACCAGTGGTCCTCACGCCTGTCGAACGCCACCTTCGGCTGGTTCGCCGGCTGGATCATGGTGATCGGGCAGATCGTGGTGGTTGCCGCGGCGGCCCTGGCCCTGCAGATGGTGCTGCCCGCGATCTGGTCCGGCTTCCAGCTGATCGGCGACGACCCGGCTCCGACCTCCGCGGACGGCGCGGCCAACGCCGCGCTGCTCGGCGTGCTGCTGCTGGCCCTGACGACCCTGGTCAACGTCTTGGACAACCGGGTGATGTCCCTGGTCAACCGGGTCGGCGTGACCGCCGAGATCATCGGCGCGGTGCTCATCGTCGTCCTTCTCCTCACCCACTCCGAACGCTCCCCCGGCATCACCCTCCACACCGCGGGCGCCGCCCAGGACGGCCTGTTCGGCGCGCTGCTGGTGGGCTCTTTCACGGCCGCCTACGTGATGATCGGCTTCGACAGCGCGGGCGAGATGAGCGAGGAGACGCACCACCCCCGGCGCACCGCGCCCCGCACGATCCTCACCGCGCTCGGCGCGGCCGGACTGCTCGGCGGACTGATCGTGCTCGGCGGACTCCTCGCCGCGCCCAGTCTCATCGACGGACATCTGGCGGTGGACGGTCTCAGCTACGTCCTCACCAGCAGCCTGGGCGACGGCGTCGGCAAGCTGTTGCTGGGCGACGTGGTGGTGGCGATCGCGGTGGCGACCCTGGCGATCCAGACGGCGGCCTGCCGGATGCTGTTCTCGATGGCCCGCGACGGCCGGCTCCCCTTCGCCTCCCGCCTGGCGAAGGTCAACCCGCGCACCGGGATGCCCGGCGGCCCCGCACTGGTGGTGGGCGCCCTCGCGGCCATCCTGCTGCTGCTGAACTTCGCCTCGCCGGAGGCGTTCCTGGCCATCGGCACCACCTGCATCGTGATGCTCTACCTGGCCTACGCGATGGTCACCGGCCCCCTGCTGGTACGTCGGCTGCGCGGACAGTTCGCCGTCCACGGCACCGACGAGACGGGCACCCCCCTGTTCTCCCTGGGCCGCTGGGGCGTCCCCGTCAACGCACTCGCCCTCGTGTACGGCCTGTTCATGACCGTCAACCTCGCCTGGCCGCGCGCCGCGGTGTACGACCCGGCGGGCGGGCACTGGTACTTCCAGTGGTTCACGGTGCTGTTCCTGGCCGCGACGGTCGCGGCGGGCGCGGCCTGGCGGACGTACCGCAGGCGGGCGACGGCCACGCCGGACGTGCCGGGGACGGTGCCCGCGTCGGCGGCCTGACGGGCCGGGCGGGCCGGGCCCGGACGGGTCCGGCCCGGCCTCGCTCCCCGCACCGTCCGGAGCCCTCAGTCGCCCCGCACCCGCGCGTGCAGGTGCATGTCGTGCCAGCCGTCCCGGTGGAGTCCCGCGCTGCGCTTGGTGCCCTCCAGGGCGAAGCCGGTCCTGACGGCGACCCGGCAGGACGCCTCGTTGGCGGTGGCGTGGGTGAGCTCCAGGCGGTGGAAGCCGATCCCGTCCAGGGCCCAGGCGGCGAGGGCCGCCGTGGCCCGCGCGGCCACTCCCCGGCCGCGCGCGTCCGCCACGGTCCAGTAGGCGACCTCCGCCAGTCCGTCGGCGAGCACGATCTCGCGCAGCGCGACCCGGCCGAGCAGCCGGTCGGTGGCCTCGTCCACGACGGCCCACTGAGCGCCGCGTTCCCCGGCCCAGGCCAGCCGCCACTCCTCGATCCAGCCGGCGGCCTCGTCCTCGGAGTCGGCGGCCCGCAGATGCCACCGGTGCAGGGCCGGGTCCTGGAACGCGCGGTGGACGGCGGGCGCGTCCGCCGCCCGCCAGGGGCGCAGCCGCAGACCGTCACCGGTGTCCAGGACGGGCTGGGGGGTGCGGGCGAGAGTGCCCGCGGGCAGTACGTCGGTCGTCAGGAAGGGCATGGTCGGCATCCTGCCCGTCCGCCCCGGACGCGCCCAGCGGTTTTCTCACGGCGCGGCCCGCCTCGTAGGCTGGGCGGCGATGAGACGCCGAACCCCGCCACCGCCCTCCCCGCTGCCGCAGCGCGACGGCGTGGACCCGGTACGGGTGCGACTGCCCCCGCAGGGGCCGTGGCCCACGGTGCGCGCCTATCTGGTGGAGCGGATGTCGGGGGCGCCCTCGGGTGCGGTCGCCGGACTGTTCGAGGCGGGGCTGGTGGTGGGCGCGGACGCGCGGCCCCTGCCGTCGGACGCGGTGTACGCACCGGGGGCGTACGTGTGGTTCCACCGGGAGCTGCCCGCCGAGGTGCCGGTGCCGTTCCCGCTGGAGGTGGTCCACCACGACGCGCACATCGTGGTCGTCGACAAGCCGCACTTCCTGGCCACCACCCCGCGCGGCGGCCATGTCGCCCAGACCGCGCTGGCCCGGCTGCGGCACGAGCTCGGCATCCCGTCCCTGACCGCCGCACACCGGCTGGACCGGCTGACGGCCGGGCTGGTGCTGTTCACGGTACGGCCCGAGGAACGCGGGGCGTACCAGGCGCTGTTCCGTGACCGCCTGGTGCGCAAGGAGTACGAGGCCGTCGCCCCGTACGATCCGGCGCTCGTGCTGCCCCGGACGGTGCGCAGCCGGATCGTGAAGGAGCGCGGGATGCTGGCCGCGCAGGAGGTCGAGGGCGAGCCGAACGCGGTCAGCCGCGTCGAACTGCTGGAGCGGCGGGCCGGTCCGCACGGCGCGCTCGGCCGGTACCGGCTGCTGCCCGCGACCGGCCAGACCCATCAACTGCGGGTGCATCTGAGCAGGTTGGGCGCGCCGATCCTGGGCGATCCGCTGTATCCGGTGGTGACCGCTCCCGGGCCGGCCGGTGACTTCCGGCGCCCGCTGCAACTGCTGGCGCGGGAGCTGGAGTTCACCGATCCGGTCACGGGGGTGGCGCACCGGTTCCGCAGCGGGCGGACGCTGGCCGCGTGGTCCGCGTACGAGGAGTGGGCCGACGGGCATGCCGGGGCCGCGGCCGGTCAGTAACCACGCCACCAGCGCAGCAGCCGCTGCCAGGCGCCGGGCCGGTGGGCCGGCTCCGGTGATGTCGGGGCGGGCTGGGCGGCCGCCGCCGGTTGCGCGGCACCGACCGGCGCGGACTGCGGTTCGGCGACCGGCCCGGGCTGCGCGGCGATGACCGGCATGGGCTGCGGTTCGGGCAGGCCGACCTGCCAGTTGGAGCGCTGCGGCGGAATCGGGTTGCCGTGGGTCGGGGTGACCAGGACGTCCTGCTCCGGCTTGGGTTCGAACGCCACCGGCAGTTCGGCCAGATGCCGTGAGGCGATGGAGGCGGTCCAGCGCAACTCGTCCTCCTCGCAGTCGAGCTGGACGTCCGGCAGGCGCCTGAGCAGCGCGTCGACGCCGACGTCGGCGATGGCGCGGCCGACGTCCTGTCCTGGGCACTCGTGCGAGCCGCCGCCGAAGGCGAGGTGGGAGCGGTTGCCCTGCATGTCGGCGGACAGGTCGGGGCGGACGCGGGGGTCGACGTTGCCCGGGGCCGGGGCGAACAGCAGCCCGTCGCCGCGACGGATGCGCCGGCCGCCCAACTCCGTGTCCTGTTTGGCGAAGTAGCCCAGGACGGTGCTGAAGGGCGGCTCGTCCCACAGGGACTGCTCGACCGCCGTGGGCACCGTCATCTGACCGCCGTTGAGCCGGGCCACGAAGCCCGGGTCGGTGAGCACCCGGCGCAGCACGTTGCCGAGCAGGTTGGTGGTGGCCTCGTAGGCGGCGAAGAGCACCAGCCGCAGGTGTTCCCTGACCTCGTCGTCGGTGAGGCGCGCCGGATGGTTGACGAGGTGGCTGGTGAAGTCCTCCTCGGGCCGGGCCCGGCGCCGTGCGGTGAGCCGGCTCAGCGCGTCCATGACGTAACCGTGGCTGGCGATGGCCGTCTCGGTGCCTTTCAGCGCGTCGCGGGCGGCGAGCACCAGCCGCTCGTTGTACTCCTCGGGCATGCCGAGGATCTCGCACAGCACGGCCATCGGCAGGTGCTCGGCGAACTGGCTGACCAGGTCGGCGTGTCCCTTGAGGCAGAAGCCGTTCACCAGGCGCTGGGTGTGGCGGTAGATGTGGCGGCGCAGGCCGCGGGGGTCGATCGTCGACATGGCGCCGATGACCGCGCCGCGCAGCCGCAGGTGTTCGTCGCCCTCGGCGTGGGAGCAGATGGGCTGCCAGGCGATGTGCGGCATGAGCGGATGGTCGGGCTTGACCTGGCCCTCCAGCAGCGGGCTCCAGATGCGGCTGTCCCGGGTGTACTGCGAGGGTGTGCGCACCATGTGCATGTTCTCGGCATGGCCGAGCACCACCCACATCGGTACGTCCTCGTGGAGCAGTACGGGGGCCACGGGGCCGTATTCCTCGCGTAGTCGCTCGTAGAGGCCGCCCAGGTCCGCGGCTTCGGGGCCGTAGATCCGGTGCAGTCCGCCGGGGCCGCGGCCGTGTGCGGGACAGCCGGGGGGCGGGCCGGTCACGAGGTCGTCCGCACCGGTCGGGGAGTGGTGTTCAGAGGTCACGGTGGTCGCTCCGGGAAAGCTGGGGTCGATCCGGGGGTGGGCCGGCTGGCGGAGGTTCAGACGAGGCTGCCGGACAGGGCCATGGAGTGCAGGAAGCGCATCAGGGTCAGCAGGACGTCGCGGCTGGAGGCGCGCCGGCGCGCGTCGCACTCGACGATGGGGATCTCGGGGGCCAGGTCGAGCGCCTCGCGCAGGTCCTCGATCGGGTGACGCGGGCCGTCGGGGAAGGAGTTGACGGCGACCACGAACGGCACACCGCGCTCCTCCAGCTGCCCCATGACGTCGTAGCTGACCTCGAGCCGGCGGGTGTCGACGAGGACGACGGCGCCGAGCGCGCCCTCGAACAGGCCGTTCCACAGGAACCAGAAGCGTTCCTGGCCCGGGGTGCCGAAGAGGTACAGGACGACCTGGTCGGTGATCCTGATGCGGCCGAAGTCCATGGCCACGGTGGTGGCGGTCTTGGTGTCGGAGCCGTAGTCGTCGTCGACCCCGATACCGGCCTGGGTCATGGTCTCCTCGGTGGTCAGCGGCCTGATCTCGCTGACCGCGCCGACCATGGTGGTCTTGCCGACACCGAAGCCGCCGACGATGACGATCTTGGCCGCGGCCTGCGCCGTGTGCGGCAGACGGTCCTCGGCCCGTGGGCCCGGGATCGCGTCAGAGGCTTTGAAGTCCATGCATCACCGCTTCGAGGAGGGAACGGTCGGGGAGCTCCCGGCGGACGATGGGGGCGCGCACCTGCACCAGTTCGACCGCCAGCATCTCGGTGACCAGCACGGTCACCACGCTGAACGGCAGGCTGAGGTAGGCGGACAGCTCGGCCGTCGACAGCGGGTCGGCGCACAGCCGGAGGACCGCCGCCTGCTCCGGGGTGGCGGACGTGGGCGGCTCGGCGCGCGCGACGATCAGGGACACCAGGTCCAGGGGCGCGCGCTCGCCGTCGGGTCCGGTGATGACGTACAGCCGTTCGGGGTTCTTGCGCTCCCCCTCCTTCGGGGGCTGCGGGGAGGACGGCTGCGCGGGGGGCGGTTGCCGGGGTCGCGGGGAGGGCGGTTGCGGGGGTTGTCGCCGCCGGCGTTGCGGAGGAGTCATACGGTCTGCCCGTTGCGCCGGGGCGGACTGGTCAGATGGGAGCCGATGCGCACGACGAGGTCGCGCATGTGGGCACTCATGTTGCCGGGTTCGCAGACCACGTCGGCGAGGACCGCGAGATAGGCGTTGGCTCCGGCGGCCATCAGATAGAAGTAGCCGCCGTTCAGTTCGATGATGACGACCTTCATCTCGCCGTCGCTGGTGGGGAGTTCCTGGGCGACGGCGCCGGCCAGGCTCTGCAGGCCCGCGCAGGCGGCCGCGACCCGGTCGGCGGCGTCCTCGTCGCCGGCGTAGCGGGCGATGCGCAGTCCGTCGGCCGAGAGCACCACGATCATCTCGATGCCCGGAACGCTCTTGTAGAGCTCCGCGAGCATCCAGTCGAAGTTCGCTCGCTGCTGGATCACTTGAGGCCCCCCTCGTCGTCGGCCCCGGAGCGGGCCGGCTTGTCGATCAGATGCGTGTACGCGGTCGGGTTGCGCGTGAAGTCCGTCGGGTCCGGGCCGGGGTTGTCCTTCTTCAGGCCCTCCCAGAAGGCCTCGACCCACAGTCCGGGCTCCCGCTCGTCCTTCCTCGGCTCGGGCTCGGGTTCGGCCTGGGTCTGCGTCCAGATGTCGGGCGTGCCCTCGCGGGCGGCGCGCTCGGAGGCGGCGGCCTCGGCGTAGCGCTGGCTGAGCGGGGTCTTCATCCGGCTGCGGCGCTGCGGCAGGCCCTTCTCGGTCCACTCCGTGACCTCGGGGACGTCGTCCTGCGCGGCGACCTGGTCCGGGATGCGCGGGCTGGTGGGGCGGCGCTTCTTCGGCGGCCGTTTGGGCCCTTCCAGCGCGCCCAGGTCGATCGTGGGTACGGCGGTGGCGCCGATGCCGTGCGCGAAGCCGGGCGCGGGGTCGGCGGTCATCATCTCGGCGGGCACGACGAGGACGGCGCGCACCCCGCCGTACGCGGAGGCGCGCAACGACACCTGGAGGTTGAACGACGTGCACAGCCGGCCGACGACCGCGAGGCCCAGGCGCGGGGTGTCGCTGAGGTCCTGGACGTCGACGCCGGCTTTGGCGGCCTCCAGCAGGCCCTCGGCTCTGGCACGGGCCTCCTCGCCGAGGCTGACGCCCGCGTCCTCGATCTCGATGGCGATGCCGGTCTGCACCTCGACGGCGTTGACGTGGACGTCGGTCTGCGGCGGCGAGTAGCGGGTGGCGTTGTCCATGAGTTCGGCGAGCGCGTGGATGAGCGGCTCGACGGAGATGCCGCGGATGTTGACCTTCGCGATGGAGTCCAGCTTGATGCGGCGGTACTCCAGGATGCGGGACATGGCGCCGCGCAGCACGCTGTACAGCGGGACCGGCTGGGGCCACTGGCGGCCGGGGCGGCCGCCGCCGATGATGGCGATGGAGTCGGCGAGCCGGCCGATCAGCGAGGTGCCGTGGTCGATGCGCAGCAGGTCGTCGAAGACCTCGGGGTTGCGGCCGTGGTCCTCCTCCATCTCCCGCAGCTCACCGGCCTGCTGGTGGACGATGGCCTGGACCCGCCGGGCGACGCTGACGAAGGCGCGCTGCGCGGAGTCGCGCATCATCTCCTCGCGGTCGACGATCTCCAGCACCGTCTTCACGACGGTGCGGTGGGCCTCGGAGAGGTCGCCGTAGGCGGGGTCCGGGTCGATGAAGTTCCGCATCACCTCGCCGGGCGTGTTCCCGCCGCGCATCACCTTCAGCGCGGTCGGCAGGACCTCCTGGGCGAGCCTGCGGTTGACCTCGTCGTGGGCGGCGACCTGGCTCTCCAGATACGCGCAGTGACGGGCGTGGTCGGCGTGCGCCCGGCGCAGTCGCCGACCGCGGCGGACCGCCTCGGCGCCGGCGGCCGTCACCAGGGCCGTGGCGAGGGCGCCGCACAGGCCGACGGCGATCCGGGCCGGGTGCGCCACCAGGGCGACGGCGGCCCCGGTCGCCGTGGCCATCAGTATGGCGGGCAGCAACAGCACCCGCGCGTAAGGGAGTTCGCGGCGGTCTGGAGGGGACTGGACACTCACCATGTAGGCCCTCGAAACGAATCGGGATCTGTTCACCAAGGAGGAACAAACGCACGAATACATGCCAAGCCGGTGCGCTGCGGGCGAGCCTAGTCCGACCGGATCAACGCAGTGTCACATTCAGCAAGCATCTGAAATCGCCCGCGCAACAGGAGTACGCTCAGCCCCATTTGCACGCTGGGCCTTCAATCGAACACACCGCGTGACCGGCACCGGATGTGCGAGACCCCCGCCGGACGGGGTGAGGAGCGGCAGTCGGGTCAGACTCCCGCGATCCGCAGCGCCGCGTCCGCCGTGGCCTCGGCGAACACCGACACCGGCCGCTCCGGGTCGGAGCGGTGCACCAGGATGACGCCCTCGATCAGCCCGAACACCAAATCGGTACGCAGCTCCAGCTCACCCTTGGTGAGCGCGCCGCCCGCACCGGTCGCGGCGAGCAACTGCCGGTAGGCGTCCTTGAGTTCGGCACGCACGGCATGGAAGCCGGCGAACCGCTCGGTGCGCACCTCGGGCAACAGGTAGAGGCCGCCCAGGTTGTGCGGCCCGCCGCACAGCAGCTCCACGTCGGTCCGGCACAGCCGCCACAGCCGCCCCTCGGCCGGGGTCTCGTCGTCGGCGAGCAGCTCACGGGCGTACGCCAGGGACGGCGTGACGGTGGACTCCAGCAGCGCGGCGAGGAGTTCCTCCTTGCCGGAGACGTAGTGGTACATGGACGCCTGCCGCATCCCCGCCCGCTCGGCCACTGCCCGTGTCGTCGTGGCCGCATACCCCCGCGTGGTGAACAACTCCGCGGCGGCGATGAGCAGTTCGGCACGCGGTTCCAGACCGCTGTCCGGCCGCTGCGCGGCCCGCGGCCGGCCGACCCTGCGCCCACTGCTCGTCCCCATGCGTTCGATCCTCGCACACCCCCCGGGCCGCCGATCTCCGTGAGGGCCCGGTAACCGCCCGGCAACGCGGGGGCAACGCCGGTGACGCGGCCGACCCCTAATTTCTGTCGGGCGACAGAAATTGGGCCGCACGCATGAACACCGACACGAGTGAACCCCGAAGACCAGCCGCACGAGCGAACCCGAACCGGAGGTCCCGCGATGGCGACAGCGACCACGCACCAAGCCCGCGCCCATGCGCGCGCCCAGGAGGGCGGGCGCGCCGACGCCATGCCCGTCGTGCCGGCCGGAGACTGGCCCGCCCCACCCTGCGAGGCGGGCCTGCTGGTGTGGGCCGAGACGGTGGCCGGCGGCAACTACACCCATCGGGTCCTCGCCCGCGGCACCGAACTGCGCCTGACCGACCTGCACGGCGACGCCTGCGCGCATCTGCTGCTGTTCGCCGCCGACCGGCCCTGGGAGCGTCTCAACGTCGCCGACACGGTCAAGGTCCAGTGGAACGCCTACCTGGGCGAGGGGCAGTTGCTCCTCTCCGACCAGGGCCGGGTCCTCGCCACGGTCGTCGCCGACACCTCCGTTCGGCACGACGCCCTGTGCGGCACCTCCACCCTCGTACGCAACACGGAACGCTACGGCGACGGCACCGCGCACTCGGCGTCCCCGGCCGGACGCGAGCTGTTCGTCCTGGCCGCCGCCAAGAACGGCCTCGCACCGCGCGACCTGCCGCCGTCGCTGTCCTTCTTCCAGGGCGTGGCGGTCCTCGAGGACGGCTCCCTCGACTTCACCGGCTCGACGGGCCCCGGCGGCAGCGTCACCCTGCGCGCCGAACAGGACGTGACCGTACTGATCGCCAACGTGCCCCACCCAGCCGACCCCCGCCCCGAATACCTCAGCACCCCGCTGGAGGTACTCGCCTGGCGCGCGGCGCCGACCGCGCCCGGCGACCCCCTGTGGGACGCCACCCCCGAGGGCCGCCGCGCCTTCTCGAACACCGCCGAATTCCTCGCCGCGAGGGGGCTCGCATGAGCACGAAGACCGTGGTCCCGGCCCGCGCGGCCTGGTCGTCCGTCGTCCGCGCCGGCGAGACGCTGACCATCACCGACCTGCACGGCAACCAGGCCGTCGACTTCCTCGTCTACGACGCCCACGACACGTCCGTCCGCTACAGCGCGCCCGACACGATCCACGCCCAGGGGAACATCTTCCTCACCACGGGCAGCGTGCTGCTGTCCAACGAGCACACCCCGCTGATGACCGTGCTCGCCGACGACGTCGGCCGGCACGACACGGTCGGCGGCGCCTGCTCCAAGGAGTCCAACACCTTGCGCTACGGCCACCACACCTGGTCGCAGCACGCCTGCGTGGACAACTTCCTCGCCGAGGGCGCCCGGCACGGCCTCGGCAAACGAGACCTCGTCTCCAACGTCAACTGGTACATGAACGTGCCCGTCGAACAGGACGGTACCCTCGGCATCGTCGACGGCCGCTCCGCCCCGGGCCTGGCCCTCACCCTGCGCGCCGAACGCGACGTACTGGTCCTCGTCTCCAACTGCCCCCAGATCAACAACCCCTGCAACGGCTTCGAACCGACCGCCGTGGAGATGACGATCACCGGAGCGAGCGCATGACCTTCGACACCCTGCTGGTCGCCAACCGCGGCGAGATAGCCGTACGGATCATCCGCACCGCCCGCGACCTCGGACTGCGCACCGTCGCCGTGTACTCCGACCCCGACCGCGGTGCCCCGCACGTGCGGCTCGCCGACGAGGCGGTGCGGCTGGGCCCGGCCCCCGCCAAGGAGTCCTACCTCGACGCCGACCTGGTGCTGAAGGCCGCCAAGGACACCGGCGCCGGCGCGATCCACCCCGGCTACGGCTTCCTCTCGGAGGACGCCGCCTTCGCGCGCCGCTGCGAGGACGCCGGGATCGTGTTCGTGGGCCCGACCCCGGACCAGCTCGAACTGTTCGGCACCAAGCACACCGCGCGGGCGGCGGCCGAGCGGGCCGGCGTGGCCCTGGCACCCGGCACCGGGCTGCTCGCCTCCCCCGAGGAGGCGGTCGAGGCGGCCGCGCGCATCGGCTACCCCGTGATGCTCAAGGCCACCGGCGGTGGCGGCGGCATCGGCATGTCGGCATGTCGCTCCGCCGACGAACTGACCGAGGCCTGGGACCGCGTCCAGCGCGTGGCCGCCGCGTCCTTCTCCTCGGCCGGGGTCTTCCTGGAACGGCTCGTGGAACGCGCCCGCCATGTCGAGGTACAGGTATTCGGCGACGGCGAGGGCCGGGTGGTCACCTTCGGCGACCGCGACTGCTCCCTGCAACGCCGCAACCAGAAGGTCCTGGAGGAGGCGCCCGCCCCCGGACTCCCCGACCCCGTCCGCGCACGACTCACCGACTCCGCACGCCTGTTGTGCGCATCCGTCGGCTACCGCTCGGCCGGCACGGTCGAGTTCGTCTACGACGCGGCCCGCGAGGAGGCGTACTTCCTGGAGGTCAACACCCGCCTCCAGGTGGAACACCCGGTCACCGAGGAGGTGTACGGCGTCGACCTGGTCGCCTGGATGCTGCGGCTGGCACGCGGCGAACGCGAGGTCGTGCGCGACCCCGGCGCCCCGCGCGGCCACGCCGTGGAGGCCCGCCTGTACGCCGAGGACCCCTCCCGCGAACACCGGCCCAGCGCGGGCCTGCTGACCCGGGTGGAGTTCCCGTCCGGCGTACGCGTCGACGGCTGGGTGGAGACCGGCACCGAGGTGACGACGTCGTACGACCCGATGCTCGCCAAGGTCATCGCCTACGGCCCCGACCGGGAACACGCCCTGCGGCGCCTCGACGAGGCCCTCGCCCGCACCCGGGTCGACGGCATCGAGACCAACCTGGGCCTGGTGCGCGCCGCGCTGACGGACCGGGACTTCCGGGCCGCGGCCCACTCCACCGGCACCCTCGCCCGGGTCACCGATCCGACCCCCCGCGTCGAGGTCGTCTCCGGCGGCACGCTCACCACCGTGCAGGACTGGCCGGGGCGCACCGGCCACTGGCAGGTCGGCGTGCCGCCCTGCGGCCCGATGGACGACCTGTCCTTCCGGCTCGGCAACCGCGCGCTGCACAACCCCGAGGGCGCGCCCGGCCTGGAGTGCACGCTCCAGGGCCCCACCCTGCGCTTCAGTCACGCCACCACCGTGTGCGTGACCGGCGCCACGGCACCGGTCACGGTCGACGGCACCCCTGTCGCGCAGTGGGAGCCGTTGACCGTACCGGCGAACGGCGTCCTCGCGATCGGGGCCCCCACCGAACACGGCCTGCGCACCTACGTCCTGTTCGCGGGCGGCGGCCTGGACGTGCCCGCCTTCCTCGGCAGCGCGAGCACCTTCACCCTCGGCCGCTTCGGCGGGCACGGCGGGCGGGCCCTGCGCACCGGCGACGTGCTGCACGGCGGCACGGTCGCCGAGGGCACCCCGGTGCCCGCCACCGACCGCCCGTCGCACGGCACGGTGTGGCAGGTGGGCGCGGCCGAAGGCCCGCACGCGGCACCGGAGTTCTTCACCGAGGACGACATCCGCGCCTTCTACGCCGCCGACTGGAAGGTCCACTTCAACTCGGCGCGCACCGGGGTACGCCTGATCGGCCCCAAGCCGCGGTGGGCGCGCTCCGACGGCGGCGAGGCGGGCCTGCACCCGTCCAACATCCACGACACCCCGTACTCCGTCGGCGCCGTCGACTACACCGGCGACATGCCGGTGCTGCTCGGCCCGGACGGGCCCTCGCTCGGCGGATTCGTCTGCCCGGCGACCGTGCTGAGCACCGAGCGGTGGAAGCTGGGCCAGCTGCGCCCCGGCGACACCGTGCGCTTCGTGCCGGTGGACGTCGACGGCTCGCCGCGCGCCGAGATCACCGACGGCGGGATCCTGGCCCGGGACGGCGACGTGACCTACCGGCGCAGCGGCGACGACAACCTGCTGGTCGAGTTCGGCCCGATGCAGCTGGACCTGGCGCTGCGCATGCGCGTCCACGCGCTGATGGAGGCGGTGGCACAGGCCGGGCTCCACGGGGTCACCGACCTCACCCCCGGCATCCGCTCGCTCCAGATCCACACCGACCCCCGGCGCCTGGCGCTGCCCGAACTCCTCGCCTCCGTACGGGAGACGGTCGCCGCGCTGCCGCCCACCGACCGGCTCGTCGTGCCCTCGCGCACGGTCCACCTGCCGCTGTCCTGGGACGACCCGGCCACCCGGGAGGCGATCGCCCGCTACATGGCGGGCGTGCGCGACGACTCCCCCTGGTGCCCGTGGAACATCGAGTTCATCCGCCGGGTCAACGGCCTGGAGTCGGTCGCGGACGTGTACCGCACGGTCTTCGACGCGGAGTACCTGGTCCTGGGGCTGGGCGATGTGTACCTGGGAGCGCCGGTGGCCACACCGCTGGATCCGCGCCACCGCCTGGTCACGACGAAGTACAACCCGGCTCGCACCTGGACCGCCGAGAACTCGGTCGGCATCGGCGGGGCCTATCTGTGCGTCTACGGCATGGAGGGACCCGGCGGCTACCAGTTCGTGGGCCGTACGACCCAGGTGTGGTCGCCCTGGCAGCAGCGCGGCGCCTTCGAGCCGGGCTCGCCCTGGCTGCTGCGCTTCTTCGACCGGATCAAGTGGTATCCGGTGGACGCGGACGAACTGCTGGAACTGCGCGCGGACATCACCTCCGGACGCTTCGTGCCCCGGATCGAGGAAGGCACCTTCTCCCTCGCCGCGTACCAGGAGTTCCTGGCCGAACACACCGGCTCCATCCGGGAGTTCCAGGCACACCAGCGGTCGGCGTTCGCGGCCGAGCGGGAGGCCTGGGCGGCGGCGGGCGAGTTCACCCGGGCGGAGGCGGCCGCCGCGCCCGCGGCTCCCCCGGCCGCGGTGTCGGTCCCGGCCGGCGGCCGGCTGATCGAGGCGGAGTTCGCGGCGTCCGTCTGGCAGGTGAACGTCTCGCCGGGCGACGAGGTGGCCGCCGGACAGCCGCTGCTCGCGCTGGAGGCGATGAAGATGGAGTCCAGGGTGCACGCGCCGGCCGCGGGTGTCGTCGCGGAGATCCTGGCCAGGCCCGGCGACCAGGTGGAGGCGGGCACGGCACTGGTCGTCCTGGCCCCGGTCGGCCGACCCTGACCTTTAAGCACGCCCCGCCCCGCCCGCACCCTCCGGGCTCCGCCCGTCGTCCGGCCCCGCCCGACCCGCCCGGCGGCCCGTCCACCGCCCGGGCCGCCCCGAGATCGAAGGAGCACCCATGCCCTCCGTCCTGTCCCGAGTCCGGGCCGCCCACCGGCGCGTCGAGGCCGTCGACCGCCCGGAGATCTGGATCGATCTACGGCCGCGCGCCGAGGTCGAGGCCGAGGCCGAGGCGATCGACGCGCGCGTGGCCGCCGGCGAACGGCTGCCGCTCGCCGGGCGCCTGCTGGCGGTGAAGGGCAACATCGACGTGGCCGGTCTGCCCACCACGGCCGGCTGCCCCGGATACGCCTACGCCCCGCAGGCCGACGCCCCGGCCGTCGCCCGGCTGCGCGCGGCCGGCGCGCTCGTCCTGGGCACCACGAACCTGGACCAGTTCGCGACCGGCCTGGTCGGCACCCGCTCCCCCTACGGCGCCGTCCGCAACGCGCACGCCCCGGACCGGATCAGCGGCGGCTCCAGCTCCGGCTCGGCCGTCGCGGTGGCCCTCGGGATCGCCGATCTCGCCCTGGGCACGGACACCGCGGGCTCGGGCCGGGTACCGGCCGCCCTCAACGGCGTCGTCGGCCTCAAGCCGACCCGCGGGCTGGTCTCCACGACGGGCGTGGTCCCGGCCTGCGCCTCGATCGACTGCGTGACGGTGTTCGCCCGCACCCTCCCGGAGGCCGAGGAGGCGCTCTCGCACATGGTGGAGCCGCCCGGCCGGGCGGTCCCCGCACGCGCCCCCGGCCCGTGGCGGGTCGCGGTCCCGGCACCGGAGCAGCTCGGCGAGCTCGACCCGGACTGGGCCGAGGCCTGCGCGGCGGCCGTCGCCCAGGTCGCCGCGGCGGGAGCCGACGTACGGACGATCGACCTCGCTCCGTTCACCGAGGCCGCCGCGATGCTCTACGACGGCGCGTTCGTCGCCGAGCGGTACACCGCGGTCGGCAGCTTCGTCGACAAGTTGCTCGCCGAGGACGGGGAGGGGCTCGACCCCACCGTGGCCGGCATCATCACCCGGGCCCGGGACATCCCGGCGCACCGGCTCTACGCCGACCAGGATCGCCTCGCCACCCTGCGCACCCGTGCGCTCGCGGAGCTCGCCGACGCCGACGCCCTGCTGCTGCCCACCACGCCGGGGCACCCCACCCTCGCCGAGGTCGCCGCCGACCCGCTGGGCGCCAACGCCCGCCTGGGCCGCTTCACCAACTCCACCAACCTGTTCGACCTGGCCGCGGTCGCCGTCCCGGCCGGGGAGGTGAACGGCCTGCCGTTCGGCATGATGCTGGTGGGCCCGGCGCACACGGACGAGCGGCTGGTCCGGATCGCCGGACTGCTCAGGCCGCCCGCACGACTGGCGGTGGTGGGGGCGCACCTGTCCGGTCAGCCCCTCAACCCGCAACTGCTGGTGCTGGGCGCCCGGCTCGACCGGACGACCACGACGGCGCCGCTCTACCGGCTGCACGCCCTGCGGACCGATCCGCCCAAGCCGGGGCTCGTCCACGTGGGTGAGGGGGGTGCCGGGATCGAGACGGAGATCTGGAGCCTCCCGGCGGAGGGCCTCGGCCTGCTGCTGGCCGCCCTTCCGCGCCCGATGGCCCTGGGCAGCGTGGAACTGGCGGACGGCAGCCGGGTGCCCGGCTTCCTGTGCGAGCCGGGCGCCCTCGCCGACGCCGAGGACATCACGTCGTACGGCGGCTGGCAGGTCTATCTGAGGGCCGGACAGGACGGCTCCCCGAAGGGGGGCGGGGGACCGCGCGATCAGACACGGCCCACCCGTACCCGCTCATCGGAGCGTCAGCCGACCGACGAGTAGGCGACCACGCCCCGCAGCAGCAGGTCGACCGCCTTGCGGGCGTTCTTCGCCACCGTCGAGCCCTCGGCGGCGGAGGCCGCCGCGATCTGCCCGAGCACGTCGATGACCTGCTTGCACCAGCGCACGAAGTCACCGGCCGGCATCTCCGCCTCGCGCAGCACCTCGTCGAGGCCCTTCCCGGACGCCCACATGTACGCGGCCCAGGCGAAGCCGAGGTCGGGCTCGCGCTGGCCGACGCCCTCGGTCTGGTTGATCCGGAAGTCCTCCTCCAGCGCGTCCAGCCGGCCCCAGATGCGGACCATCTCGCCGAGCGCGGCCTTGGCCTGGCCCGAGGGCACCTTCGGCGCCATCGCGTCGTCCCCGACCCGCGCCTCGTACACCAGCGCCGAGACGCACGCGGCGAGTTCGGCCGGGGCGAGCCCCTCCCAGACGCCGGCGCGCAGGCATTCGCTGGCCAGCAGGTCGAGTTCGCCGTACAGCCGGGCGAGCCGCTTGCCGTGCTCGGTCACCTCGTTGCCGCGCAGGTAGTCCAGCTCGGTGAGGAGCGCGACGATCCGGTCGAAGGTGCGGGCGATGGTGTTCGTCCGGCCCTCGATACGGCGCTCCAGCTGCGAGGTGTCGCGCAGCAGCCGGTGGTAGCGCTCGGCCCAGCGGGCGTGGTCCTCCCGCTCGTTGCAGCCGTGGCAGGGGTGGGCGCGCAGTGCGGTGCGCAGCCGGGCGATCTCCCGGTCGTCGGCCGCCTGCGAACGCTGCTTGCGGGCCCGCTCCGGCGGAATGTGCCCGGCCTTGGTGCGCAGCGCGGAGGCGAGGTCCCGGCGGGACTGCGGGGACCGCGGGTTGAAGGACTTCGGGATCCGCATCCGCTCCAGCGCCTCGACGGGCACCGGGAAGTCCATCGACGCCAGCCGCTTGACCTGCCGTTCGGCGGTCAGCACCAGGGGGCGCGGCCCGTCGTGCTGCTCGAAGCCTCGGTGGCCGTTGGACCGCCCGGCCGGCAGCCCGGGGTCCAGGACCAGGGCCAGACCGGCGTACTTGCCGGTGGGCACGTGGATGACGTCACCGGGCTTGAGCTTCTCCAGGGCCACGGCGGCCTCGGCGCGCCGCTGGTTCGCGCCCTGTCGGGCCAGCTCGGTCTCGCGGTCCTTCAGTTCGCGGCGCAGCTGCGCGTACTCCTCGAAGTCGCCGAGGTGGCAGGTCATGGAGGCCTTGTAGCCCTCCAGTCCCTCCTCGTTGCGCTGCACCTGACGGGAGATCCCGACGACCGACTTGTCGGCCTGGAACTGGGCGAAGGACGTCTCCAGCAGCTCGCGCGAGCGGTGCCGGCCGAACTGCTCGACCAGGTTGACCGCCATGTTGTACGACGGCTTGAAGCTGGAGCGCAGCGGATACGTGCGGGTGCCCGCGAGTCCGGCCAGGTGGTCGGGGTTCATGGCGCGCTGCCACAGCACCACCGCGTGGCCCTCGACGTCGATGCCGCGCCGGCCGGCCCGGCCGGTCAGCTGCGTGTACTCGCCGGGGGTGATGTCGGCGTGCTGCTCGCCGTTCCACTTGACGAGCTTCTCCAGCACCACCGAGCGGGCGGGCATGTTGATGCCGAGGGCGAGGGTCTCGGTGGCGAACACCGCCTTGACCAGACCGTGGACGAAGAGCTCCTCGACGACCTCCTTGAACGTCGGCAGCATGCCCGCGTGGTGGGCGGCGATGCCCCGCTCCAGGCCCTCCAGCCACTCGTAGTAGCCCAGGACGTGCAGGTCCTCGGAGGGGATGGAGGCGGTGCGCTCCTCCACGATCCGGCGCACCTTGACCCGCGCCTCGTCGTCGTTGAGCCGCAGGCCCGCGTAGAGGCACTGCTGCACGGCGGCCTCACAGGCCGCGCGGCTGAAGATGAAGGTGATGGCGGGCAGCAGCCCTTCGGCGTCGAGGCGTTCGATCACCTCGGGCCGGCTGGGCGTCCAGATCCGCGAGCGCTGCCTGCGCTCGCGCTCCCGGTCGGCCTCGCGCATGGCGCGGCCGCGTCTGCGGTCCTGGTAGGAGGGCCGGCTCGCCTCCGTCCTGGCCAGCCGGGCGAGGTCGGGGTTGACGGCCCGCTTGCGGCCCTCGCCCTCCTCGAACAGGTCGTACATCCGCCGGCCGGCGAGCACGTGCTGGAACAGCGGGACCGGCCGGTGCTCGGAGACGATCACCTCGGTGTCGCCGCGGACGGTGTCGAGCCAGTCGCCGAACTCCTCGGCGTTGGACACGGTCGCCGACAGCGACACGAGGGTGACCGACTCGGGCAGGTGGATGATCACCTCTTCCCAGACCGCGCCGCGGAAGCGGTCGGAGAGGTAGTGCACCTCGTCCATGACCACGTACCCGAGGCCCCGCAGGGTCTGCGAGCCGGCGTACAGCATGTTCCTGAGCACCTCGGTGGTCATCACGACCACGGGGGCGTCGGAGTTGACGCTGTTGTCGCCGGTGAGCAGGCCGACCTTGTCCGCGCCGTAACGGCGGCACAGGTCGGCGTACTTCTGGTTCGACAGCGCCTTGATGGGTGTCGTGTAGAAGCACTTCTTGCCCTCTTGCAGGGCGAGGTGGACGGCGAACTCGCCCACGATCGTCTTGCCGGAGCCGGTGGGTGCGGCGACCAGCACGCCCTTGCCCGCCTCCAGTGCCCGGCAGGCCTCTATCTGGAACGGGTCGAGGCCGAAGTCGTACATCTCGCGGAAGGAGGCGAGCGCGGTGGCCTGCTCGGCCGCACGCCTGCGTGCGGCGGCGTACCGCTCGGCCGGTGAGAGGTCCTCTGTCATCGTGCTTTCGAGCGTACCCGGCGCCGCTGACAACAGGACGATCATTATCCGGATCCAGGTCCGTGAAACCTTGGATCCGCCCAGCTCACGGCTCCGGTGGCGGCCTGCCGCCCGGGGCGGGCGCACGGTCTCGACAGGGGTGGGCGCACGGTCTCGCCCGGGGTGGGCGCACGGCCTGGCCCCGGAAACGCAGAACGGCCGGCGGCGCCCGGTGGGCGCCCCGGCCGCGCTCCGCGGTGGAGCCGAAGGGGATCGGGAGGGGTCGGCGGGGCGGGGGCTTGCCGTCCGCGGCCGGGCTCGCGCCTGCCGCCGGTGTGGCGCCGTCCGCCCCTGCCGTCCGCCCGTCAGGTCACGTCGTCGTAGCCGTTGACCCGGTCCGTGGTCGTCTGCTCCGGCAGTTGCCGCCCGGCCGCCACGGTCTCGGTCTCGCCGATGTCCTCGGGGGTGAGGTCCAGCTCGGAGGCCTCGTCGTCGCCGGGGCCCTCTTCGGCGCGGCGACGCTTGCGCCGGTCGTTCAGCAGGGAGAAGACGACCGCGGCGAAGTACAGCACCCAGATCGGTCCGGCCAGCGCCAGCATGGAGATGGGGTCGGTGCTGGGCGTGGCCACGGCCGCGAACACCGTGATGCCCATGATCATGCCGCGCCACCAGCCGAGCATGCGGGTGCCGGTGAGGACACCGGTCAGGTTGAGCATGATCAGCAGCAGCGGCAGTTCGAAGGAGAGACCGAAGACGACCACCATGCGCGTGACCAGCTGGAGCAGGTCGTCCAGCGGCAGCAGGTTGTCGACGCCGTGCGGCGTGAACTGCATCAGCACCTGCGCCGTGGTCGGCAGCACCCGGTAGGCGAAGTACGCGCCGCCGAGGAACAGCGGCACGCCGCTCGCCACGAAGCCGTAGGCGTACTTCTTCTCGCTACGGTGCAGGCCGGGCGCGACGAACGCCCAGAGCTGGTAGAGCCAGACCGGTGAGGCGAACACCACACCGGCCATCAAGGAGACCTGGAGGGCCAGCGTGAAGGGGGCGAGGAGACCGTTGATCGTGATCCGCGCGCACTGCTCCCCGTCCGCGGTCTGGGACGCCAGTTCCTCGAAGGACTTCCCGCAGCCGACCGAGTCCAGGATCGGCTTGGTGAGGAAGTTGATGATCTCGTTGTAGAAGAAGGCGGCGACGACCGTCACGACGACGATGGCGAGCATCGCCTTCGCGAGCCGGTTGCGGAGCTCGCGAAGATGATCCGCGAGGGGCATCCGCCCCTCCGGGTCCTTCTCCTGACTGCGGGCAGGCTTCAGCAACCCACGTTCCCATCTCGTACGGCGGGCCGGGGATCACCGGCCCCGCGTCAGCGCTTGGTGGTGTCCGTCGGCTCGGCGACCGGGCGGGAGCTGGTCACGTCGCCGGGGGCGGCCTGGATGGTGCGCTGCGCCGGGGGCTGCTCGTCGGTGGCGGGCGCCGGGGCGGTGCCGCCCTCTTCCTTCATCGCCTTGGCCTCGCTCTTGAGGATCCGCGCGGACTTGCCGAGCGAACGCGCCATGTCCGGAAGCTTCTTCGCGCCGAACAGCAGGATGATGACGACGAGGATGAGAATGATCTCGGGAGCTCCGAGCCTTCCGAACATAAGTCTTTACCTTCTCACCGAGGCGGCTGGGTGGGACGTGCTGTCCGACCAGTCGGACGCGTATCCGAACGATCGTGTGTCAGCGATCGTAACGCTCAGGGGTGAACGCGAAGCAATCCCCGTGCGTACTCCCGGTTCGCGGTGTGGGCCTCGTTCTCCGCACCGCGATCAGCAGGGTACCTGCCCCGACGACCCGGACGACAGGGCGAAGTGCCCCAAAACGCTGCCCGACACGGACTCACAGCACCCCCACAGCGCCGCTCACAGCGCATCCACGGCGCGGGCGGTGCTCACGGCGGCCTTCTCCAGGTCCTCGGCCGCCCTGTTGATACGGCGTGCCGAGTCCGCGACCTGCCGGCCGAGGCGCTGCGCCTCCAGGAACACCCGCACGGCGAGCACGCCCAGCACGGCGAGACCCAGGAAACCCACAGCTACCGCGAACATCGGCCAGAACATGGGCCGAGCCTAGTAGGTCCCGCACCGGCCGCCGCAGCCGCGCCCCCGGTCCCGCCCCACCCATGGCGCAACACCCGGCGTGTCGGGACTCCTCCGGCGCCCTACGCCGAGTGCAGCCGCAACGTGCTGACCCCGCCTCCGGTCAGCAGTTCCACGATGCGCTCGCCGGCCGGCTTGCGGACGGACACACCGCAGCCGGGGCAGGTGAAGGAGTAGAAGGTGGTGCGGCTGCTGGCGCCGATCGCCAGGCGCAGAGCGCTCGCGGCGAGTTCGAAGCGGCCCCGGCAGTCGGGGCAGCCGGCTCTGAAGACCACCGGCCCCACGCTTCTCATCCCCGCGAACGCGGCCGCCACCGACATGCCCCGGACTCCGGACCTCAACGACTCGCTCAAGAACCCCGCTCCCGTCTGTCGCCCCGCCCGGCATGGTCCCCGCGCGCCCCCGCGCCGCTCACCCGCCGGCTCCCTCGATCCCGTCGTACGCCGCCAGCGCCTCGCGGGCCGCCCGGCGCGCGCTGTCGGCCAGTTCCGGCGGCGACACGATCCGCCCGTCCGGGCCGAGCCGCAGCGCCAGCCGTCTGAGCGAGGCCGGGTCGGGCGTACGCAGAGTGATACGCAGACCGCCGTCGGGAAGTTCATCGGCACTGTCGTGCGGGTAGTACTCGGCGACCCAGCGCCCGCCGGGACCGACCTCGACGACGACCTCCGGATCCTCGGCGGCCGGCTGGACCAGCCCCTCCGACAGATCCCTGAGCTCGACCTCGGGCGGCGCGGACGGCTCGTCGAGGACCCGGATCTCGGCGACCCGGTCGAGCCGGAAGGTACGCCGGCCCTCCGAGCGGTAGCACCAGGCCTCGACGTAGGTGTGGCCCACGCTGACGAGCCGGATGGGGTCGATCTCACGCTCGGTGACCTCGTCACGCGCGGGCGAGTAGTAGCGGATCCACAGCCGGCGCCGCTCGGAGATCGCCCGGTCGACGTCGGCGAACACCCCGCCCTCGGACTCGAAGGTCACCGACAGCCGGGAGCTGGCCCCGGCCGCCTCGCCGGCCGCCGCCTCCACCTTGGCGGTCGCCCGCAGCAGCGCCTGCCGGTCGCCCTCGCGCAGCCCCGGCAGGGTCGACACGGCGCGGGCTGCCACCAGCAGGGCCGTCGCCTCGTCCGCGGCCAGCCGCAGCGGCTCGGCCGCGTCCGCCCCCAGCGCGGCCGGGTTGTGCCACCAGATCCGCTCGCCGTCGGTGTCGATGTCGAGCAGGTCGCCGCCACGGAAGCTGGTGCCGCACATGGGCAGCACGTCGAGGTCCGAGACCAGCTCGTCCTCGGTGATGCCGAAGGCCCGCGCCACGTCCTCGATCCGGGCGCCCGGACGCTCCCGCAGATACGTCACCAGCGAGAGCATCCGCCGGGTCTGGTCGATGGCGTTCGTGGGCCTGACCGGTTTGCCTGCCACTGTGTTGCTCGCTCCCCCTCAGCCCTTGGCCACGGCGCGCAGCCGCTCCAGCACGTCGGCCCGCAGCTCCGCGGGCTCCAGGACCACCACATCCGGCCCGAACTCCACCAGCCACGCGTCCAGCCCGTGCCCGTACGGAATCTCCAACTCGTCCCAGCCCTCACCGAGTTCCCGCACCGCGGTGGCCTTCGCCCGAAGCGGGTAGCCCGCGTCCTGGCGCAGCCGGATCAGGGCGCTGCGGTCGGCGGTCTCCCCCGCCCAGCTCGCCACCGTCTCGCGCACGGTGACCACGTCGGGGACCTCGGCCGTGAAACGGCCGCCCCGGCTGCGCACCTTGCCGGTGATCCGGGACAGCCGGAACACCCGCTCGGCCCCCCGGTCGCGGTCCCAGCCCGCCAGGTACCAGTGGCCGCGCCAGCACTCCAGGGCCCACGGCTCGACCTGCCGGGGCTCGGGCCGGGCGGCGGTGGCCTTGCGGTAGTCGAAGACGACCGGACGGCGGTCGCGACAGGCCAGCATCAGCGGCTCGAAGGCGGCCTCGTGCACCGGGATCCGGGGCTCCAGGGCGCCGTGCGCCTCGTAGGGGTCGACGTCCTCGGGCAGTCCGGCCGCGCGCAGCTTCTGCAGGGCGCCGCTGGCGGCGCCGGCCAGCCGGGCCTGCTGCCAGACCTTGGCGGCCAGGCCGAGCGCGGCGGCCTCCTCGGCGTCGAGCGTGATGGGCGGCAGCCGGTTGCTGTCACGACGGGCCAGATAGCCGACCTCGCCGTCCAGGTTCTCGACCGTCTCGATGACCAGCCCGAGCTCGCGCAGGTCGTCCTTGTCCCGCTCGAACATGCGGTTGAAGGAGTCGTCGCTCCCGGCCTCCAGATAGGCCTCGATGGATTCACGCAGCTCACGCTTGCTGAGCGGCCGCCGTGTCCCCAGCAGACACAGCGCCAGGTTCATCAGCCGCTCGGCCTTGGCAATGGCCATCGACGCCCTTCGCCTTCCTTATGGTGCTTCCGACCGATGACCGTACCGCCCAGCGGTGCCGCGGCAAAAGCCGAGGGCCCATGCCCGACAGGCATGGGCCCCAGATGATCGGGTGCGATCGCTCGACGATCAGACTCCGAGCAGGTCGACCACGAAGATCAGCGTCTCACCCGGCTGGATCGCCGGGGTCGGGCTCTGGTTGCCGTAGGCGAGGTGGGCGGGAATGGTCAGCTGGCGACGGCCACCGACCTTCATGCCCTGCACACCCTGGTCCCAGCCCTTGATGACCCGGCCGCCACCGAGCGGGAAACGGAACGGGTTGCCCCGGTTCCAGCTCGCGTCGAACTCCTCACCCGTGCTGAACGCGACACCCACGTAGTGCACCGTGACGGTCTGCCCCGCCTCGGCCACCGGACCGTCGCCCTCCCAGATGTCCTTGATCTCGAGGTCCGCCGGGGGATTGCCCTCCGGAAAGTCGATCTCGGGCTTCTCGATGCTCACGTCTCTAGCTCCTGCTTGTCTGGATAAAGCAACGATCACAGTCTTACATCACACGGCCTCACATCTTCGCGAGGATGTCCACGGAGAAGACCATCGTGGAGTCCTTGCCGATGCCGCTGCCGCTCGGCGGGTTGTCCCCGTAGCCCAGGTCCGGCGGAACCACGATCAGCACCCGGCTGCCCACCTTCTTGCCCGTCAGCCCCTGCGCCCACCCCTTGACGACCTGCGAAAGACCGAACGACGTCAGCGACTTGCGGCCGTACGTCGAATCGAACTCCTTGCCGTTGTCCCACAGCACACCCTTGTACTGCACCAGCACACTGTCCTGCTCCCCCACCGGGTCACCGTCACCCTCCAGGACGTAGTTCGCCACCAGCCCCTTCGGCGGATCCACCTTGGGCACCTGGATGGACGGCGCGTTGCCGTCCGTGTTCGTCCCCACCTTCGGCAGATCCGCGTCGTCCTGCGCCACCGCCTTGCCCTTGGCCGAGCTCTTCGCGTTGAACGTCTCCTGCAGATCGACCACGAACACCAGCGTGTCCGTACCCTTGATACCCGCCTGCGAGTTCCCGGACTTGCCGTAACCCCAGGTCGGCGGCACCGAGAACTCGACCCGGCTGCCCGCCTTCTTCCCCGTCAGCGCATACCGCCAGCCATCGATGATGCTGCCCTTCGCCAACTGGATGACCAACGGCGTCTTACGGTCCCAGGAGTTGTCGAACACCTTCGCCGTGTCCCAGATCTGCCCCAGGTAGTTCGCCTGGATGTAGTCGTTCTCCGCGACCGTCTGACCGCCGCCCGCGATCACCGTCTTCACCGCCAACTGGTCCGACGGCTCACCCGTCCCCTTCGCGACCGTCGGCTTCTCACCGAACTTCGTCCCCGCCGTGATCGCCGGCAGCGGACCATCGACGATCTTCGGCGGCGGCGCCGACGACGGAGCCTCGGCAGACGGCGACTCACTGACGCTCGTCTTGCTCTTGTCGGACTTGTCGTCACCGCACCCGGCGATCGTGACCAGTCCAGCGGGAACAGCGGCAAGGATGAGAGAGCGTCGGCGCACGATGAAAGCCTCGTAATCGGTCGATCTTGCGGATGGCGTGCGCGCAACTCTACGACGTCAAAAGGGCGCCGTACGGAAAACGTACGGCGCCCGCGTTGCGTTCCGGCACAGCACCGGACCGCCCCGCTCACATCCCGGCGATCAGCTTCTCCACCCGGTCGTCCACCGAACGGAACGGATCCTTGCACAACACCGTGCGCTGCGCCTGGTCGTTCAGCTTCAGATGCACCCAGTCCACCGTGAAGTCACGACGCTGCTCCTGGGCCCTTCGGATGAAGTCACCGCGCAACCTCGCCCTGGTCGTCTGCGGAGGCACCGACTTGCCCTCGAAGATCTTCAGGTCGTTGCAGATACGAGCGGCCTGACCCTTCTTCTCCAGCAGGTAGTACAGACCACGACGCCGGTGGATGTCGTGATACGCGAGGTCTATCTGCGCCACCCGAGGATGCGACATCGTCATGTTGTGCTTCGCCCGGTACCGCTCGATCAACTGGTACTTCATCACCCAGTCGATCTCGGTACCGATCCGGTCCAGATCCTCCGCCTCGATCGCGTCCAGCGTCCGGCCCCACAGCTCCAGGACCTGCTCGACCGTACCGGTGCGGATACCACGGCGCTCACAGAAGTCCACGGCCTTCTCGTAGTACTCCCGCTGCACCTCCAGCGCCGACGCCTCCCGGCCGCTCGCCAGCCGCACCTTGCGACGGCCCGTGATGTCATGGCTGACCTCACGGATCGCCCGGATCGGGTTCTCCAGCGTCAGATCCCGCATCACCGTGCCCGCCTCGATCATCCGCAGCACCAGGTCGGTCGCCCCGACCTTCAGCAGCATCGTCGTCTCCGACATGTTCGAGTCGCCCACGATGACATGCAGCCGCCGGTAACGCTCCGCGTCCGCGTGCGGCTCGTCACGCGTGTTGATGATCGGCCGGGACCGGGTCGTCGCCGAGGAGACGCCCTCCCAGATGTGCTCCGCCCGCTGACTCACGCAGTAGACAGCCCCGCGCGGAGTCTGCAGGACCTTGCCCGCACCACACAGCAACTGGCGCGTGACCAGGAACGGAATAAGGATGTCCGCGAGCCGGGAGAACTCCCCGTGCCGCGCCACCAGATAGTTCTCGTGGCAACCGTATGAGTTGCCCGCCGAGTCGGTGTTGTTCTTGAAGAGGTAGACGTCGCCCGCGATTCCCTCCTCGTGCAGGCGTCGCTCCGCGTCCACCAGGAGTCCCTCGAGAATGCGCTCGCCTGCTTTGTCATGAGTGACCAGCTCGGTCACGTTGTCACACTCGGGTGTCGCGTATTCCGGATGTGACCCGACATCGAGATACAGGCGGGCACCGTTTCGCAGAAAGACATTACTGCTGCGGCCCCATGACACGACACGGCGGAAGAGGTACCGCGCCACCTCGTCAGGCGACAGGCGGCGCTGTCCCCTGAACGTGCACGTGACGCCGTACTCGTTCTCCAGCCCGAAAATGCGGCGGTCCATGACTGAACATTACGCCCGATCCCCCGAGCTGAAACGGGGTTCGACAGCACGATTTGGATCATTTTCCGATGAAGCCGCAACCACAGCACCCCCCACAGGAACTGCGAGGACCCTCCCCGTGGCCAGCAGAACCAGCAACGACACCGCCCCCGCCACCCCCGGAACCGCGAAACCCCACAGCGCACCACCCGACTGGACGACCGGCCCCGCAAGCCCCGTCCCCACCGACGCACCCACCGTGAACGTCGTCACAAGCCAGGAGAACGCCTCCGTGACCGTCCCCCGCGGCGCATGCCGATCCACGATCACGAACGCACACGCGATCGCCGGCGCCAGGAACACCCCCGCGAGCGCCGTCAGCGCCACCATCGCCACCGCACCCGGCATCACCATCAACGGCAGATAACACACCGCCAGAAACGCCACCAGCACCCGCAACCGCCGCTCCGGCACCCCCGGCCACGACCGCGCCCCGTAGACCAGACCCCCCACCAGCGCACCCAGCCCGATCGCCGCCATCAGCCACCCGTACACCACGTCACCACCGTGCGCGTCCGCGTACGGCACCGACGCCACCGTGATCGAACCCAACGCGATCCCCACGAAGAAGAACGCGCCCAGCAGCGCCAGCAGACCCGGCGACCGCAGCGCACCCAGCCAGTGCGCCTCCCGCGGCTCCGAACGCCACGCACGCGAAGGCGCCGACACCACCACCGACAGCGCCCCCAGCACACCCACCCCGTTCAGCACCAGCAACGCCGCCCGCTCCGACCACAGCGACACGCACACCGTCACCAGCAGCGGCCCCACCGTGAACATCACCTCCTGCGCCACCGCGTCCATCGCGTACGCCGTGTGCACCCGCTCCTCCCCGCGCAGCACCCCCGGCCACAGCGCCCGCAGACCGCCCTCCAGCGGCGGCGTGAACAGCCCGGCCGCCGCCACCGCCGCGTACGCCGCCGGCAGCGTGCCGAGGCCCACGAGAGCGAACACCGCCATCGACAGGGCCGAGGCCACCGCCGCGGGCAGCTGGACCCGCGGCTGCCCGTACAGGTCGACCAGACGCCCCAGCACCGGCTGCCCCACCGCGTTCGCCACCCCGTACACCGCCGCCAGCACGCCCGCCAGGCTGTACGTACCGCCCTGCGCCCGCACGAACAGCACGATCGCGATGGCCGCCGTCGCGTTCGGCAACCGGCCCACCAACGTGCCCACCAGCAACCGGGCGGCATGCCTCGCCCCGAGGATCTCCAGGTAACCCGCGGCCATCCGCCTGCCTCCGTCGCCTTGCCGAGGCCGTGTGCCGCCCCGACGTGTTACGTATAACCCCCTCGCCCATACGTACCATGTGCGCTGTTCACCAGTCCAGACGAAGGAGCAGGCCAGCGGTGACACCAGGAAGCACACGCCCCACGAGCCGCGACGTCGCCCAAGCCGCCGGCGTCTCCCAGGCCGCGGTCTCCCTGGTACTCGGCGACAAATGGCGCGGCCGCGTCTCCGAGACCACCGCCGAACGCGTCCGCCGGGCCGCACACGACCTCGGCTACCGCCCCAACCTCGCCGCCCGCAACCTCCGCCTCGGCCACACCCGCACCGTCCTGCTCGTCGTCCCCGCCCTCACCACCGAATTCTTCGCCGGCGTCTACACCGGAGCCGCCCGCATCGCCGCCGACCACGGCTTCGGCCTCGTCCTCTACCCCTCCCCCCAAGGCATCGGCCCCGCCCGCGACCCCTTCGCCTCCGCCCAGAGCGCCCTCGACGGCGTCATCGCCTCCTCCATGGCCGCCGACGCCCTCACCGCCCTGCGCGGCGGCGACCGCCTCCCCCTCGTCATGCTCGACAGCGACCCCCACGGCAGCCTCGGCGCCGCCACCGTCAACCTCGACATCGCCGACGGCGCCCGCCAGATCGCCGACCACCTCCTCACCCTCGGCCACCGCCGCTTCCTCCACCTCGCGGCCGACATCCCCTCCTGGACCTTCGAGGTCCGCGCCCGCGAACTCACCACCCGCATCACCGCGGTACCCGGCACCACCATCACCACCGCCCGCGCACCCATCTCCATCGAAGACGCCGTGGCAGCCACGACCGCGGCCCTCGACACCCCCGGCCCCCACCCCACCGCCCTCGTCTGCGACGACGACAAACTCGCCGCCGGCGCCTACAAAGCCATCCGCCGCCTCGGCCTGCGCGTCCCCGACGACATCTCCGTCACCGGCGTCGACGACCTCGCCCTCGCCACCGCCATCGACCCCGAACTCACCACCGTCCGCCTCGACGCCGAACTCTTCGGCGAACGCGGCATGCAAGCCCTCCTCGCCGTCCTCGACGACAGAACCCCCCGAGCCGGCGACATCCCCGTCCAACTCGTCGTCCGCGGCTCCACAGCACCCCCCAGCACCCCCTGACGGCCCCCACGGACGGAACCGCCCCGGACAGCACCGTGCCCCCGACCGCCGTCACCGGCCGGGGGCACACACGGAACGAACCAGGAACGAACTACAACTCCTTGCCGACGTCCCCAGCACCGTCGGCGCCGTCGTCGGCGCTCTCCGCCTCCGACGTCGCACCCTGCGCCGCCAGCAACCGCGACAACTGCGGACCCACGATCCGCTTGAACTTCCGCGCCTGCGGACGCGTACGATCCAGCACCGCGACCTCCAGCCGCTCAGCCGGAATCTCCCGCTGCGTACCGTTCGTATCCCGCGACAACGCCTGCACCGCCAGCTTCAACGCCTCCGACAGGCTCATCCCGTCCTCATGGCGCTGATCCAGATACGTACTGATCTGCTCCGCGTTACCACCGACCGCCACCGAACCGTGCTCGTCCACGATCGACCCGTCGTGCGGCAACCGATAGATCTGGTCACCCTCCGGCGTCTCCCCCACCTCCGCCACGACCAGCTCCACCTCGTACGGCTTCTCGGCCGCACTGGAGAAGATCGTGCCCAGCGTCTGGGCGTAGACGTTCGCGAGACCACGCGCCGTCACGTCGTCACGGTCATAGGTGTAACCCCGCAGATCCGCGTAACGCACACCACCGATCCGCAGATTCTCGTACTCGTTGTACTTGCCGGCGGCCGCGAAACCGATCCGGTCGTAGATCTCGCTGAACTTGTGCAGCGCACGGGACGGGTTCTCACCGACGAACACGATGCCGTCGGCATACTGGATCACGACCAGGCTGCGGCCACGTGCGATGCCCTTGCGGGCGTACTCCGCCCGGTCGGCCATCGCCTGCTGGGGTGAGACATAGAACGGCGTCGACACCGGTTATCCGTCCCTTTCTGTCGAAGTCACAAGATCACCTGAAGGAAGCACGACCGCCGACTACAGCAGCGCGGCACGCGGGCCGTCCGGCTGCTCCAGACGGCGCTCCAGAATCGAACGGGCGATCTCGGAGGACTCACCCTCGGTGAGCCGACGGAAACCGTCCTCGGTGATCACGGTGACGATCGGATAGATCCGGCGCGCGACATCGGGACCACCGGTCGCCGAGTCGTCGTCAGCCGCGTCGTACAGAGCCTGCACCACCAGCGTGGTGGCCTGGTCCTCGGTCAGGTCCTCACGGTAGAGCTTCTTCATCGCACCCCGCGCGAAGATCGAACCCGACCCCGTCGCCGCGTAACCGTGCTCCTCGGAACGGCCACCCGTGACGTCGTACGAGAAGATCCGCCCCTTCGCCCGGTCCACGTCGAACCCGGCGAACAACGGCACCACCGCCAGCCCCTGCATCGCCATGCCGAGGTTGGAACGGATCATCGTCGACAGCCGGTTCGCCTTGCCCTCCAGCGACAGCTGGGCGCCCTCGACCTTCTCGAAGTGCTCCAGCTCCAGCTGGAACAGCTTCACCATCTCCACCGCCAGACCGGCCGTGCCGGCGATACCCACCGCCGAGTACTCGTCCGCCGGGAACACCTTCTCGATGTCCCGCTGCGCGATCATGTTGCCCATCGTCGCCCGCCGGTCACCGGCCAGCACGACACCGCCCGGGAAGGTCACGGCGACGATCGTCGTGCCGTGCGGCGCCTCGATCACACCCTGCGTCGGAGGCAGTTGCCGATTGCCGGGCAACATCTCCGGCTGGTGCTCGGAGAGGAAGTCCATGAAGGACGACGACCCAGGCGTCAGGAAGGCAGCTGGTAGACGCCCGGTGCTACGAGTGTTGGCTTCCACGAAGTTCCCTCCAGGTAGGCAGCTGCCCGACGAACAGCGTCGGGATCGTCTCCCAACTTGCCGATGGCCGAATTGCAGTTGAAGCACAGTACGCCACGGACCCTACCCGTCTTGTGGCAGTGATCCACGTGTACGGCAGGAGCTTTCAGGCAGATCACGCAGAGCCCCATTTGAGAGGCGACCATCTGATCGCGTTCGGCTTCGGTCATGCCGTAGTGGCGCTTCAGATGGCCTGCGCGCCCTTTGGCCGCGCGACACGACTTGCAGCTCGTCGACAAGCCATCAGTGGCCGTGGCGTTGCGGTGCCATTCACTGTGCGGCTTGACCTCACCGCAGCTACGGCAGAACTTGTGACCCTCGGGCGTCTCCACACGGGGCCGGACGTTCTTCCCCTTCGCCAGCTGCCGAGCTTGATGATAGGCCGCCCAGCACTCCCGGCAGTACGCCTGGAGCCCGTCGCGCATTGCCCTGTTACTTGCGAAGGCCGCCCGCGGCTTGGACTCCTGACACCGCGAGCAGCGCTTCACTTCCTCTTGATTTGACAACCCAGCCCCCCGAAGACCTTCGATTCGAAGGCTATTGGCCGCCTTTCTGAACGAAACTTCGAACGAAGTCCTCCGCATTCTCCTCGAGGACATCGTCAATCTCGTCAAGGACCGAGTCCACGTCGTCGCTCAGCTTCTCGTGCCGTTCCTTGAGGTCGCCGGTCTCCTGCGCGTCCTGCGCCTGCTCCTCGACCTCCTCCGTGGAGTGCGTCGCCTTCTGCTGGCCGCCGCCGGTGTCCTTGGTCGCCATAACCCTCACCCCGCTCAGTTCGCCCGACATGGTCGACAGGCAGGCATTCCTGCCGATCGGTGGTGATCAGACCCTACAAGCCGGGCCCGACATCGGCCCCGCAGTTGCCACAACGCACGGGGCCCACCTCGATGATTCCCTCGCGCGGGGTTTTCCACCCGCGCAAGGGGACCGGTCCGAGGATTGGTTCAGCCGCCGGAGAGGACCCTGACCAGGTCTTCCGCGGTACGGCATCGGTCCAGGAGTTCCTTGACGTGATTTCGCGTTCCGCGTAGGGGCTCCAGGGTCGGTACCCGCTGGAGGGAGTCGCGGCCCGGCAGGTCGAAGATCACCGAGTCCCAGGAGGCGGCCGCGACGTCGTCCGCGTACTGCTCCAGGCAGCGGCCGCGGAAGTAGGCCCGGGTGTCCTCGGGGGGCTCGGTCCTGGCCCGCTCGACCTCGGTCTCGTCCAGGAGCCGTTTGATGCGTCCGCGGGCCACCAGACGGTTGTAGAGGCCCTTCTCGGCCCGTACGTCCGCGTACTGGAGGTCGAGGAGATGCAGTTTGGCGGCGTCCCAGTCCAGGCCGTCCCGGCGGCGGTAGCCCTCCATGAGTTCGCGCTTGGCGACCCAGTCGAGTTCGCCGGCCAGGCTCATGGGGTCGCGTTCGAGCCGGTTGAGGGTGTCCTCCCAACGGGTGAGGACGTCCTTGGTCTGTGCGTCGGCGTCGGCGCCGTAGCGCTCCTCCACGTATTTGCGCGAGAGTTCGTAGTACTCCATCTGGAGCTGGACCGCGGTGAGTGTGCGGCCGCTGCGGAGGGTGACCAGTCGCTTGAGGGTGGGGTCGTGGGAGACCTGGTGGAGGGTGCGTACGGGCTGGTCGACGGCGAGGTCGACGGCGATGAAGCCGTCTTCGATCATGGACAGGACCAGGGCGGTCGTGCCCAGTTTCAGGTAGGTCGAGATCTCGGAGAGGTTGGCGTCGCCGATGATCACGTGCAGGCGGCGGTACTTCTCGGCGTCGGCGTGGGGTTCGTCGCGGGTGTTGATGATGGGGCGTTTGAGGGTGGTCTCCAGGCCGACCTCGACCTCGAAGTAGTCGGCGCGCTGGCTGAGCTGGAAGCCGTGTTCGTGGCCGTCCTGGCCGATGCCGACGCGGCCGGCTCCGGCGAAGACCTGGCGGGAGACGAAGAACGGGGTGAGGTGGCGCACGATGTCGGAGAAGGGGGTTTCCCGCTTCATCAGGTAGTTCTCGTGCGTGCCGTAGGAGGCGCCCTTGTTGTCGGTGTTGTTCTTGTAGAGGTGGATGGGCTGGGCGCCGGGGAGCTGGGCGGCTCGTTCGGCGGCTTCGGCCATGATCCGTTCGCCGGCCTTGTCCCAGAGGACGGCGTCGCGGGGGTTGGTGACCTCGGGGGCGCTGTATTCGGGGTGGGCGTGGTCGACGTAGAGGCGGGCGCCGTTGGTGAGGATCACGTTGGCGAGGCCGATGTCCTCGTCGGTGAGCTGGCTGGAGTCGGCGGCTTCCCGGGCGAGGTCGAATCCTCGGGCGTCCCGTAGCGGGTTCTCCTCCTCGAAGTCCCAGCGGGCCCGGCGGGCCCGGTGCATCGCCGCGGCGTAGGCGTTGACGATCTGGGACGAGGTGAGCATGGCATTGGCGTTGGGGTGGCCGGGGACGGAGATGCCGTACTCCGTCTCGATGCCCATTACTCGCCGTACGGTCATGCGGCCCTCCTTGCCCGGCGGCACCCTCGGTCGTGGGCGCCGCTCAAGTACCGGTGGTGCTCCGGTCGTGTGCGGTGCCCGTCCCCGCACTGCGCGATCCGGCGGTACGGAAGAGCCTAGAACGGCTTTGCGCTGGTGGGGAGATCATTTGCGTCATTGCCTTGTTGCTGCTGTGGCCGGAAAAACAGTTGGCTGCGGGTACCCGTGGTGGGCACCCGCAGCCGCCCTGTTTTTACAGGTACTGTCCGGTGTTTGCCACGGTGTCGATGGAGCGTCCGGTGTCCGCGCCCTGCTTTCCGGTGATGAGGGTGCGGATGTAGACGATCCGTTCGCCCTTCTTTCCGGAGATTCGGGCCCAGTCGTCGGGGTTGGTGGTGTTGGGCAGGTCTTCGTTCTCCTTGAACTCGTCCACGCATGCCTGGAGGAGGTGGGAGACGCGGAGGCCCTTCTGGTTGTGGTCGAGGAAGTCCTTGATCGCCATTTTCTTGGCGCGACCGACGATGTTTTCGATCATGGCGCCGGAATTGAAGTCCTTGAAGTAGAGGACTTCCTTGTCGCCGTTGGCGTAGGTGACTTCCAGGAAGCGGTTTTCCTCGGATTCGGCGTACATGTGTTCCACTGCCGTCTGGATCATGCTCTGGACGGTGGTGGCCTTGCTGCCGCCGTGCTCGCCGAGGTCGTCGGAGTGCAGCGGGAGGCGCTCGGTGAGGTACTTGCCGAAGATGTCCTTGGCCGCTTCGGCGTCCGGACGTTCGATCTTGATCTTCACGTCGAGGCGGCCGGGGCGCAGGATGGCGGGGTCGATCATGTCCTCGCGGTTGGAGGCGCCGATGACGACCACGTTCTCCAGGCCTTCGACGCCGTCGATCTCGGCGAGGAGCTGGGGGACGATGGTGTTCTCCACGTCCGAGCTGACGCCGGAGCCGCGGGTGCGGAAGAGGGATTCCATCTCGTCGAAGAAGACGATGACGGGGGTGCCCTCGCTGGCCTTCTCGCGGGCTCGCTGGAAGACGAGGCGGATCTGGCGTTCGGTCTCTCCGACGTACTTGTTGAGGAGCTCGGGTCCCTTGATGTTGAGGAAGAAGCTCTTGCCGGCGGCCGCGCCGGTGACTTCGGCGACCTTTTTGGCCAGTGAGTTGGCGACGGCCTTGGCGATGAGTGTCTTGCCGCATCCGGGGGGTCCGTAGAGGAGGACGCCCTTGGGCGGGCGCAGCTCGTGCTCCTTGAACAGGTCCGGGTAGAGGTAGGGGAGCTCTACGGCGTCGCGGATGGCTTCGATCTGGTTGCCGAGGCCGCCGATCTGCTCGTAGCCGATGTCGGGGACTTCTTCGAGGACGAGTTCCTCGACCTCGCTCTTGGGCACGACCTCGTAGACGTAGCCGGAGCGGGGTTCGAGCAGGAGGGCGTCGCCGGGGCGGATGGTGACGTCCAGCAGCGGCTCGGCGAGCCGCACCACCCGTTCCTCGTCGGTGTGCCCGAGGACCAGGGCGCGTTCGCCGTCCTCGAGGATCTCCTTGAGGGTGACGATGTCTCCGACCCGCTCGTACTCCATGGCTTCGACCACGTTGAGCGCTTCGTTGAGCATCACTTCCTGGCCGCGCCTGAGCTCGTCGAGCTCGACGCCGGGGCTGACGTTCACGCGGAGTTTGCGGCCTCCGGTGAAGATGTCGGCGGTGCCGTCCTCGTTCGCCGTGAGGAAGACTCCGAAGCCGGCCGGTGGCTGGGCGAGCCGGTCGACTTCTTCCTTGAGGGCCACGATCTGGTCGCGGGCCTCACGGAGCGTGTTGGCGAGTCGTTCGTTCTGGGCGGAGACGCCGGCCAGGTTGGTCTGGAGCTCGACGATCCGCTCTTCGAGAATCCTCGTGTGCCGCGGAGAGTCGGCGAGCTTGCGCCGCAGGACGGCGATCTCCTGCTCAAGGTAGGCAATCTGCCCGACGGGGTCGTCGGACCCTCGTCCCGGGCGGATGCCGCGGTTCATGTCGTCGTCGTGGGCTGCCACGGTCCTCACCTCCTCCAAGGGGAGCTGGACGCTTCCAGACCCTACCTGGGTGGGTGTCGATTGAAACCCCTAGATCACAAAGACTGTCGGGGTGTGTCCGATCTTCACCCTTGCGCTCTCCCTCACGCCAGGGGAATACCCACCGAACATGATTGGAAAGCGGGCGGGGGTAGGGTCGAAGTGTTCAACACCCGTCAGGGTCCGCATCGTTCCCGCGGCTCTGTGTAGTAAACGGTCAGGAGAGATGACGTGCAGCAGGTGGCCGATGTCGACGGTGAGGCCCTGGAGGTCTGGATCGACCAGGATCTCTGTACCGGTGACGGCATCTGTGCCCAGTACGCGCCCGAGGTGTTCGAGCTGGACATCGACGGTCTGGCCTATGTGAAGGGTGCCGACGAGGAGCTGTTGCAGGAGCCGGGTGCGACGGTTGCGGTGCCGTTGCCGCTGCTGGTGGATGTGGTGGACTCGGCGCGGGAGTGTCCGGGCGACTGCATTCATGTGCGTCGGGTTTCGGACAGGGTCGAGGTGTACGGTCCGGACGCGGAGTGAGGGTGCGGCCACGGCGCGTGAGGGGTGTCTGGTTTCTCACAGGCGTCGGTGGCCCGTTTCAGCTGCCGTCGGCTCCGGCGGACGTCGAGCGGATGAACACGCCGTTCTTCCACTGCCACTTCACGCTCTCGGTGACGTCGGGGCAGCAACTGGGTATGTCGGTCGACGAGTAGCCGAGGACCGTGGCGCGCACGGCCGCGTCGGTGACGGTGAGGCTGCTGACGGTGAGGCGGTCCTTGGGGGCGACGAGGGTGGCGACGACGCGGGCGTGCTGGTCGCCTGCGGCCTGGGTGAGGACGTAGAGGGCGTCGGGCGGGGTGCCCATGCCGGCGTCGCAGTGGACGGTGGCGACGGTCTCGGGGCGGCCGTCGCCGTCGAGGTCGCCGCTCGCCCTGCGCTGGACGACGGCGGTGACGGGGCCGCAGTCGAGGGGGAAGTCGACGCCGGTGGTGGCCGGTGGCGTGGCGCTCGCGGAGGCGCTGGTGGGGGCGCCCGTGGGGTCGGTGCCGGGGCTCTGGGCGGCGGTCGCGGGGTGGGGTTGCAGGAGTGAGGTGAAGGCGACGACGCCGGCGACGGCGGTCGCGGTGGCGACCCAGTGGATCGGCCGGGTGTGGTCGGGTGCCAGTTCCGGGACGACGGATTGTTGCAGCACTGGGTGCGTCTCCTGCGAGGACTGTGCCGGGGTGGGGTGGCCAGCATCGTGCCACACGTCACAGTGCGGGGGAACGGCGGGGTGGGAGGTTTCCGCGGGCCGGCGTCGGCCGGTGGTGGGTGGGCAACGCAAGGGCGCCGTGGCCGAGTTCCGGGGTGTGGTGCGGGAACTCGGCCACGGCGCGGTGTTGTTGGGGCGGGCCGCCTCGAGGTGTCGGCTAGCGGCCGGCGGCGCCTCCGTCGGCGTTGGGGCCGGCGTAGTCCTCGCCGTAGGCGCCCTTGGCGGGGCGGCGGCGGCGCATGGGCGGCTCGACGCCGTCGGCGAGGCGGCGGGCGGTGAGCAGGAAGCCGGTGTGGCCGATCATCCGGTGGTCCGGGCGGACGGCGAGGCCCTCGATGTGCCAGTTGCGGATCATCGTCTCCCAGGCGGTCGGCTCGTTGAAGCAGCCGATCTCGCGGATGGACTCGACGGTCCGGGCGAGCTGGGTGGTGGTGGCGACGTAGCAGCACAGGATGCCGCCGGGGACGAGGGCCTTGGAGACGGCCTCGAGGCATTCCCAGGGGGCGAGCATGTCGAGGATGACGCGGTCGACGTCGGTGTCGCTCAGGTTGTCCTGGAGGTCGCCGACGGTGAGCTGCCAGGCGGGGTGGGGGCCGCCGAAGTAGCGTTCGACGTTCTGCCGGGCGATGTCGGCGAAGTCCTCGCGGCGCTCGTAGGAGTGCAGCATGCCCTGGTCGCCGATGGCGCGCAGCAGGAAGCTGCTGAGCGAGCCGGAGCCGACGCCCGCTTCCACGACGCGTGCGCCGGAGAAGATGTCGGCGAAGGCGAGGATCTGCCCCGCGTCCTTGGGGTAGACCACGGCGGCGCCGCGGGGCATGGACAGGACGTAGTCGGGGAGCAGGGGGCGCAGCGCGAGGTAGGCGACGTTACCGGTGGTGCGGACAACGCTGCCCTCGGGTGAGCCGATCAGTTCGTCGTGCGGGAAGGAACCCTTGTGGGTGTGGAAGTTCTTCCCGGCTTCGAGCGTGAACGTGTAGTGGCGGCCCTTGGGGTCGGTCAGCTGAACCTGGTCCCCGACCTTGAAGGGCCCGCGCCTGCGGGCGGCACCGGTCGGTTCGGACATGTGACCAGCCTACCGGTCCTGGGAGGGGTCGCCGACCATGCGGGTGGTGTGACGGGGGGGCTGTGGGGCGGGTCTCAGCTGGGGCGGGCCATGGCTTTGACGAAGGCGCGCTCGACGTCGGCGGCGGACAGGACGCCGTAGATCTCTCCGGTGTCCTCGACGACGAGGTATTCGGTGGCGGGGGTGGCGCGCAGGACGTCGAGGAGTTCTTCGCCGGAGAGTTCGGCGGAGACGCGCATGCCGTCGGTGAGGTCCTGGGCGAGGCCGCTGACGGCGACCCAGGGGCGGCGGTGTTCGGGTACGCCGACGATGGCGGCTTCGCGGACGAGGGAGAGGGGTTCGCCGGCGGCGTCGACGACGACGAGGGCGCGGGCGCCGGCGTCGTTGGCGCGGCGGAGGGCTTCGGAGAGGGGGGTGGTGGTCTCGACGGGGACGGCGCGGCGGGTGAGGTTGCGGGCGCGCAGTTCGGGGAGGTGTTCGCGCAGGCGGGCCATGCGCAGGCTGTTGCCGGCTCCGGTCCAGATGATGGCGGCGAGGATGGCGGCGAGGAGGGCGTCGAAGACGGTGTCCATGCCGACGCTGTCCTCGGCGGTGGAGCCTAGGGCGCCGGACTGGGTGAGCAGGGGCAGGCCGATGAGGACGGAGACGGCGAGGGCGCGGCCGACCCAGGCGGCGGCGACGGTGCCGCTCATGGCGCGGCCGGTGATTTTCCAGACGACGGCGCGGAGCATGCGTCCGCCGTCGAGGGGGAGGCCGGGCAGGAGGTTGAAGGCGGCGACGATGAGGTTGGAGATCATCAGGCCGGCGAGGAGGACGCCGGGGACGGTGCCGGGCTGGACGGGTCGCATGGCGAGGTAGAAGACGCCGGCGAGGATCAGGGAGAGCAGGGGGCCGACGAAGGCGAGGACGAATTCGCGGCCGGGGGTCTCGGCTTCTTTCTCGATCTCGGAGACGCCGCCGAAGAACTGGAGCTGGATGCGGCGGACGGGGAGTTTGAAGCGGAGGGCGGCGACGGTGTGGGCGAGTTCGTGGACGAGTACGGAGGCGTAGAAGGCGACGGCGAAGAAGAGGGAGACGAGGTAGCGGGCGGCTCCGAGTTCGGGCAGGACGCGGTCGAGCTGGTTGCCGAAGACCCAGGTGATCAGGGCGGCGACGAGGAACCAGCTGGGTGCGACGTAGACGGGTACGCCGAAGGGGCGTCCCATGAGGAGTCCGCCGCGGGGTTCGGGGGCGCGTCGGGGTGGCCGGTTGTGGCCGGTGGGTGAGTGGGCGAGGGTGCGTCGGCCGGGGGTGTCCGGGGTGTCGTGGTCGGTGCCGGTGGGGGGTGTGGGCACGCCGGGTGCGGGGGCGGGCGCTTCGGGTCCGGT
>NZ_JBVJMD010000021.1:0-131044 GCF_055584385.1 Streptomyces sp. NPDC104096 | reverse complement strand
GGTGGACGCGAGGCGGACCCGGGGGTGGACGCGAGGCGGACCCGGGGGTGGAAAACCGTTCGCTTCCGGGCCGCCCGCTCGCCTAGAATCTCCGCTCTTGCCCGCCTCCCTCGCGGAGCGCGGCCGGCCGGACGGAAACCGGGCGGCATCCCCGCGGCCGCCCACCGGCCACGGCGCACCAGTCTTCATCCCGCAGCAGGCCCCGGAGGCACCCCCTTGTCCACGCCGTCCGCCGACGATCCCCTCTCCCGCGAGCGCGCCCACCTCACCTCGTCCCGGGCCGCGCTGCGCGCGATGCGCGAGGACGTCGAGTCCCTCGACATCCGCGACGTCACCGCGAACTGGGTCAACGCCGAGGTCCTCGCCCGCCAGATCGACGACCGCATCAAGGCGCTGGCCGACCTCAGCGACACCCCGCTGTTCTTCGGCCGGCTCGACTACCTGCACGCTCCCGGCGCCGCGCAGGCCGAGGGCGCGGAGGGCGAGCAGTTCTACATCGGGCGCCGGCACGTGCACGACGGGGACGGCGACCCGATGGTGATCGACTGGCGTGCGCCGGTCTCCCAGCCGTTCTACCGGGCGTCCAAGAAGGACCCGTTGGACGTCGGGCTGCGCCGCCGCTTCGGCTACACCGGCGGCGACCTGACCGCGTACGAGGACGAGCACCTCTCGGACCCCGCCGAGACGGCGCGCACCAGCAAGCTGCTCCAGCAGGAGATCGAGCGCCCGCGTGTCGGACCGATGCGGGACATCGTGGCCACCATCCAGCCCGAGCAGGACGAGATCGTGCGCAGCGGGCTGGGCGGGACGGTCTGTGTGCAGGGCGGCCCGGGGACCGGGAAGACGGCCGTCGGCCTGCACCGGGTCGCCTATCTCCTGTACGCCCACCGGGAGCGGCTCGCCCGCACCGGCACCCTGGTCATCGGACCGAACCGGTCCTTCCTGAACTACATCGAGCAGGTGCTGCCCGCGCTGGGCGAGCTGTCGGTCCGGCAGGCCACGGTCGACGACCTGGTGGGCCTGGTGGAGATCCGGGGCGCGGACGACGCGGCGGCCGCGGTCGTCAAGGGCGACGCCCGGATGGCCGAGGTGCTCAGGCGGGCCCTGTACTCCCATGTCACCCTGCCCACCGAGCCGGTCGTGGTGGTGCGCGGCTCCCGGCGCTGGCGCGTGCCCGCGTACGAACTGGAGGACATCGTCCGCGAGTTGCTGGCGCGAGACATGCGCTACGGCGCCGCCCGCGAGGCCCTGCCGCAGCGCGTCGCGCACGCGGTGCTGGTGCAGATGGAGCGGTCGGGCGAGGCGCCGGACGACCGGGTGCAGGACGCGGTGGCCCGCAACAGCGCGGTGAAGGCGGCGGTGAAGGAGCTGTGGCCGCTCGTCGACCCGGCGAAGCTCGTGCTGCGGCTGCTGGCCGAGGCGGACTTCCTCGCCGAGCACGCGGCCGGGATCCTCACCGAGGAGGAGCAGAAGGCGGTCCTGTGGACGAGGCCCGCGCGGAGCGTCAGGGCGGCCAAGTGGTCCCTGGCCGACGCGGTGCTGATCGACGAGGCGACCGACCTGATCCAGCGGACGCACTCCCTGGGGCATGTGGTGCTGGACGAGGCGCAGGACCTCTCGCCCATGCAGTACCGGGCGGTGGGCCGACGCTGCACCACCGGTTCGGCGACCGTGCTCGGCGATCTGGCGCAGGGCACCACCCCGTGGGCGACCCGGAGTTGGGACGAGGCGCTGACGCACCTCGGGAAGTCGGACGGTGTGGTCGAGGAGCTGACCGCCGGTTTCCGCGTGCCGACGGACGTCATCACCTACGCCTCCCGGCTGCTGCCGCACATCGCCCCGGGTCTGACCCCGGTCGCGTCGGTCCGGGAGAACCCGGGCTTCTTCGACCTGCGCCCGGTCACCGGCACCGACGAAGTGGTCGCGGCCTGCACGGAGTTGCTGGGCAACGAGGGCTCGACCGGCCTGATCGCGGCCGACGCCCGGATCCCGGCGCTCGCCGAGGCGCTCACCGCGGCCGGGCTCGCGTATCTGGCGCCCGGCGAGGAGACGACCCGGCAGACCCGGCTGACCCTGGTCCCGGCCTCGCTCGCCAAGGGCCTGGAGTACGACTACGTGGTCCTCGACGAGCCGCGGGCCGTGGTGGACGGCGAACCGGACGAGCGCACCGGGCTGCGCCGCCTGTACGTGGCGCTGACCCGGGCGGTGTCGGGCCTGATCGTCACCCACGCGGCCCCGCTCCCGGACGAGCTGACCGGCACGCCGGCCGGCTGACCGGCACGCCGGCCGGCTGACCGGCGCGCCGGCCGCCGCCCCTGCTCGACCTGGGCGGCCGGCACCGGGCCCGACCAGCCGTCCGGCCGCGCCACGCCACCCCGCCCCGCCGGGCGACCGGCCTCGGGCGGCCGGAGCCGGGCGACGACGCCGGGCCGTCGGCACGGGCGGCCGGCACCGAGCGGTCGGCGACGGTCGATCGACGCCGGACGGCCGGCACGGGCGGTCAGCGCCAGGCGATCGGCCCGAGGCGATCGGCCCCAGGCGTTCAGCACCACGGGGCACCGGCCGTCACCCGGCGGCCGCTCCCGGCGTCGCGCCCGGTGTCACTCCCCGTCGACCGCCCGCCGCCATTCCTCGACCGCGGTGGCCGACACCGGGCCCGACCAGCCGTCCGGCCGTGCCGCGCCGCCGATGTGGAAGCCGTCGATCCGCGCGTCGAGCAGCGTCGGCACATGGTCGAGCCGGAGGCCGCCGCCGACGAGGATCCGCGGCTCGTAGCCGGGCTCCCCGCGCCGGGTCGCCTCGGCGAGCAGCGTGGGCAGACCGTCGTCGACGCCGTTCGGCGAACCGGCGGTGAGGTAGGTGTCCAGTCCCGGCAGGCCGTCGAGCTGCTTGCGCAGGGCGTCCCGGTCTGCGGCACGGTCGATGGCCCGGTGGAAGGTCCAGGGGGCGCCCTCCAGCTCGCCGACGATCCGCTCGACCGCGTCCAGGTCGACGCCGCCGTGCCCGTCGAGGAAGCCGAGCACGAACTCGGTGGCCCCGGCCGCCCGCAGCTCGCGGGCGGCCTGCGCCAGCCGGTCGAGGTCGCCCGCCGTGAAGCCGTCCTCGAACCTGAGCATCACGCGCAGACCGATGTCGACGGCGTCCCGGATGCCGGCGAAGGTCCTGACCGACGGCGTGAGCCCGTCGGCGGCCATGTCGGTGACCAGCTCGAGGCGGTCGGCGCCTCCGGCCTGGGCGGCGACCGCGTCCACGACGTCGAGGGCGATCACCTCCAGGACTGCACGCGTGCTCATAGGTCCCCTTCTCTTGGGCCGCCCGGATTCCCCGGGCCCCCGGCGCGACTATAGGTCTAGTCCAATCTCAGAGTACGCCCACCGACCCGGGACCGGCGAGAGCCACACGGCCCGCGCCGACGCCCCGGTCAGTCGAAGAGGTTCAGTTCCCCTTCCCGCGCACCGGCCAGTTCGTACGAGCCGCTCCGCACCGGACGCCCCGCGTACAGCCGTACGAGGGTGGCGGCGTCGCCGATGTAGCGCGCCGGGGTGCGCCCGGCCAGATGGTCGCCCAGGGCCAGCGGCTCGTCCCGGTCGTCGAGGTCGGCGTGCAGCGGCAGCCGGCCGCGCTCGCGGCTGATCCGGGCGAGGAGCGTGAGCGCGTACGGCAGTCCGTCCCCGGCGTACGCGCCCGGCTCCCCGAGCGCCTCCCGTACGTCCCCGGCGTGCACCCACTCACCCACCGCGATCCCGTCGAGCCTCCCGTCGGTCCGGGCGATCACGGGCCCCGCCTCGGTCATCCCGCGCTCCAGCTCGTCGACGACCCGCGCGTTCGTCCACCCGGCGCGCTCGGCGATGTCGCGGTCGTTGGACTCGGGCGAGAAGACGCCCTCCTCGAACCTGCCCTCCACCACCCGGCTCAGCGCGGCCGAGGCGTGCGCCAGCACATCGCGCACCGTCCAGCCCGGACACGCTTCGGTGGGCAGCGCGAAGTCGTCGTCCGTCCTGGCCCGCAGCAGCGGGATCAGCGAGTCCCGCTCGATCGTCAGGAGCCGCCCGGGCAGCTCGGGGTCCCGTTCCTCGGATGTCCAGTCAGTCATGACCACCACGCTAGGGCCTGTCGTTCGGATCAGGCCGGCCATGGCCAACGTGACTGCTCGGCGGAGCCGAGCGGGGTGTGGTGCGTGCAGCTGCAAGGCGGAGGAGGGAGTCGACGCGGTGGGGGCACCTCCCGGCCGAAGGCTGGGGGACGTCGGCGAGTGACGACAACGCCGCAGATGTGCGCACCACACCCCGCGACGCCGGGCTGATCCGAACGGCAGGCCCTAGGGGGACGGCGCCCTCGGCGGGAGAATGGCCACATGGCCGAACACGTCGATCCCGACGCTCTGCACGCCCTGCGTTCGCGCTGGCTGCCCACCCTGCTCGCGGCCCGGGAGGGCGCCCGCGACCCCGACCCGTGGCCGTACGCCGACGAGCTGCTGCGCCGCTGGTCGGAACCGCAGCGCAGGTACCACACGGTCGCCCACCTGGCCGCGGTCCTGGACCACGTCGACACGCTGGAGGAGTACACGGACGACCCCGCCGCGGTGCGGCTGGCCGCCTGGTTCCACGACGCGGTCTACCTGCCGGAGCGGTCGGAGAACGAGGAGCGCTCCGCCCGCCTCGCCGAACGCGCGCTGCCCGAGGCCGGCGTCGGCGCCGCGCGCACGGCCGAGGTCGCCCGGCTGGTCCGGCTGACCGTCGGCCACGACCCGGCCGAGGACGACCGCAACGGCCAGGTGCTGTGCGACGCCGACCTCGCGGTGCTGGCCGGGGCGCCCGGCGCGTACGCCGCCTACACGGCCGCCGTCCGCCAGGAGTACCACTTCGTCCCCGACGACGCCTTCCGCGCGGGACGGTCGGCGGTCCTGCGTCAACTCCTCGACCTGCCCGGGCTGTTCCGCACCCCGCTCGCCGCGGAGCGCTGGGAGGCCACGGCGCGCCACAACCTCCGCTCCGAGCTGGAAATGCTGTCGCTCTGAGGACGGCCCGCCCCTACGCTGCACCCCATGCATGCATGGGGCGGGGAACAGGTGGAAGAGGCCGTCGCGGGCTGTGTCGCGACGCTGGGCGAGGCCGTGGACACGGACTGGACCGCGGTGAAGGCCGGCCGGCTGGAGTGGGACTGCCGGGAGACGGCCAAGCACATGGCGGGCGCCCTCCTCGCCTACGCCGGACAGCTGGCGGGCCGGGCGCAGCACAGATACGTCCCCTTCGAGATCACCCTCGACGGGGACGACGACGGACTCGACCCGGCGGACAACGCCGGTGTCCTCCAGGTCGTCGAGACGACCGGGGCCCTGCTCGTCGCCACCCTGCGCACCACCCCGCGCGAGGTCCGCGCCTTCCACCCGTTCCCGTTCCGCAGCGCGAACCGCGAGGGCTTCGCCGCGATGGGCGTCACCGAGGTGCTGCTGCACACCCACGACATCGCCGAGGGCCTCGGGATCGCCTACGAGCCCTCCCCGGACCTCGCCGAGGCCGTCCTCACCCGGATCTTCCCGCAGGTCCGGCCGGGCCCGACGCCCTGGTCCACCCTCCTGTGGGCCACCGGTCGCGGCGATCTGCCCGGGCGCGCCCCCGTCACCGACTGGCGCTGGAGCAACAACCTCGTGATCCCGGCCGGCCGTCTCACCCTCCAGGGCCTCACCCCCGCCGCCGCCCGCGACCTGCGCCAGGGCGGCGACGGCGGGTTCGAGTGGATCGAGGGCGGCCCGTTCGAGGGGACGCGGGACGCCGCCGGGATGCTGGTGAAGGCGTACGAGGCCGGGGTGCACCGGCCCGAGTGGGGCGTGTTCGTCCTCGTACGCACCGAGGACGGCCGCGCGGTCGGCGGCATGGGCTTCCACGGCGCCCCCGACGAGCAGGGACGCGCGGAGGTCGGCTACGACCTCGTCGAGGGGGCGCGCGGCCGGGGCCACGCCACCGAGGCGCTGCGCGCGCTGTCGGAGTGGGCGCTGGCCCGCGACGACGTACGCTCCGTGTTCGCGACCGTCGACCGGGACAACGCGCCTTCGCGGGCGGTGCTGTCCCGGGCCGGGTTCACCCGGGTCGACACGGACACCGCGGACGACGGAGAACTCGCCTACGAACTGGGCCGCTGAGCGCGGCCCTTCGGCCGGCGCAGCCCCGAGGAGTGCAGCAGCCGCACCACTTCACGGCTGCTGACCTCGACCGCACCGGCGGCGACCGCGTCGGCGTAGCGGTGCGAGGGAAGGTCGTAGTGGTCCCGCTCGAAGGCCCGCCGCGGCACCCCCAACCCGTGGGCGAACAGGTGCAGTTCGTCGAAGGAGACATCGCTGACGACGTGCGACCACACCCGGCCGTGGCCGGGCCAGGTGGGCGGATCGATGTAGATCGTCACGGGCGTGCCCCGGGGATCCGCGCGGAAACCGCCGGGGGCGTCCTCGTCCGGTCTCTCACGACGAGGGCGTCCCGTCCGCGGCCGACCCGAGCGCACCCACCGCCGCGACCTTCACGCCCGCCTGGTGGCACACCCAGTGCGGGTCGGGTCCGAGTTCCGGTTCGACGTCCAGGGCGTGCGGGTCGCCGGAGGCGCAGACCGGGCACAGCGGCCAGCGGCCGTAGCGCTCCAGCAGCGCGTCCTGGACGTCCTGCGCGACCAGCCCGGCCACGTAGTCCAGACCGTCCGGCCACTGCTCCGCCCACCAGCGCCGCTGCACCACGGAGTCCTCGACCAGCGAGACCACGTCCGCCTCCGCCACTTGGCCCGCGACCAGGTCGGCGAGCACCAGGGCGCGCGCGGCGTGCAGCGCCTTCTCCAGGGGGCTGATGGGATCCATGCACCCATTGTGCGCACTCTTGACCCCGACACCGAGCCGAAAATATCTTTCAAGGGTGACCCAGGACGTGAAGGAAATTTTCGGCAGCTCCGGTTCACCCGGCGCGGGCCCGCCCGCCCCCGCCGCCCTCGCGGCCAAGGTCCGCACGCTCGCCCCGTCGATGACCCGCTCCATGCAGCGCGTCGCCGAGGCCGTCGCGGGCGACCCGGCCGGCTGCGCGGCCCTCACCGTCACCGGCCTGGCCGAACTCACCGGCACCAGCGAGGCGACGGTGGTGCGCACCGCCCGGCTGCTCGGCTACCCCGGCTACCGCGACCTGCGGCTCGCCCTCGCCGGCCTGGCCGCGCAGCAGCAGTCCGGGCGGGCCCCCGCGATCACCACCGACATCGCGGTCGACGACCCGATCGCCGACGTGGTGGCCAAGCTCGCCTACGACGAGCAGCAGACCCTCGCCGACACCGCGGCCGGGCTCGACACCGTGCAGCTCGGCGCGGCCGTCGCCGCGGCCGCCACCGCCCGCCGCATCGACGTGTACGGCATCGGGGCGTCCGGGCTGGTCGCCCAGGACCTCACCCAGAAGCTGCTGCGCATAGGGCTGATAGCCCACGCGCACAGCGACCCGCATCTCGCCGTGACCAACGCGGTGCAACTGCGGGCGGGGGACGTGGCGATCGCGATCACGCACTCCGGGTCCACGGGCGACGTCATCGAGCCGCTGCGGGTCGCGTTCGAGCGCGGGGCGACGACGGTGGCGATCACCGGGCGGCCCACCGGCGCGGTCACCCAGTACGCCGATCACGTACTGACCACGTCCACGGCCCGGGAGAGTGAACTGCGGCCCGCGGCGATGTCCTCCCGCACCAGTCAACTGCTGGTGGTGGACTGCCTGTTCGTGGGAGTGGCACAGCGGACGTACGACACGGCGGGTCCGGCGCTGGCCGCGTCGTACGAGGCGCTGGCCCACCGGCATCGGTAGACCTGGCCACGGCGGCCGCCCCGCCCGCGGCGACGCGGGCCGGCGGGGCCGTGCACGACGCGCAGGACCGACCGTCGACCCGCAGGACACGAAAGAGCCACAGCCATGACCTCCACGTCTCCTCAGCACGACCTCCGCTCCGAGCTGGAGACCCTCACCACCGAGGCCTTCCGTCCGGAACTCGCCGACATCGACCGGCTGCCCACCCTCGACCTCGCCCGGCTCATGAACGGCGAGGACACCTCCGTACCCGCCGCGGTCGCCGCACGGCTGCCTCAGATCGCCGCCGCGATCGACGCCGTGGCGGAACGGATGGCCCGGGGCGGGCGTCTGGTCTACGCCGGGGCGGGGACGGCCGGCCGGCTCGGCGTGCTGGACGCCTCCGAGTGCCCGCCCACCTTCGACACCCGGCCCGGCCAGGTCGTCGGCCTGATCGCGGGGGGCCCCGACGCCCTGGTCACCTCGATCGAGGGCGCGGAGGACTCCGGGGAGCTGGCCCGGGCCGACCTCGACGCCCTCGCCCTGACCGCCGACGACACGGTGGTCGGCGTCTCGGCCTCCGGGCGCACCCCGTACGCGATCGGCGCCGTGGAGCACGCCCGGGCGCGCGGCGCGCTGACCGTCGGGCTCGCCTGCAACGCGGGCAGCGCGCTGGCCGCCGCCGCCGAGCACGGCATCGAGATCGTCGTCGGGCCCGAACTGCTCACCGGCTCCACCCGGCTGAAGGCGGGCACGGCACAGAAGCTGGTGCTCAACATGATCTCGACGATCACGATGATCCGGCTGGGCAAGACGTACGGGAACCTGATGGTCGACGTCCGCGCCTCGAACGAGAAGCTGCGCGCCCGCTCCCGCCGGATCGTCGCGCTCGCCACCGGCGCGGCCGACCCGGAGATCGAGCGGGCGCTGACCGCCACCGGCGGCGAGGTGAAGCACGCCATCCTGGCGATCCTGGCCGGGGTGGACGGGCCGACGGCCGGCCGCCTTCTGGAGGAGTCGCACGGCCATCTGCGCGCCGCGCTGGCGGCGGCCGGGGACTGAGCCGCACGCTCGACGGGTGCGCACCGATCCCGCTTCCACCGCAGCCGCGATCCTCCCCCTGGTCGGCGGCCCCGCCAACGTCACCTCCGTCGCCCACTGCATGACCCGGCTGCGGCTGGGGCTGGCCGATCCCGCGCGGGTCGACGAGGAGGCGCTGCGGTCGCTGCGCGCCCTGCCGGGCGTCCTCGGTGTCGTCACCGACGACACGTCGTACCAGATCGTCCTGGGACCGGGGGCGGTGGCCCGGGTGACGGCGCAGTTCGAGGAACTGGTGCGGAGCACGGCGGCCGGGGACCCGGCGGCCCGGAGTACCGCGCCGTCCGGGGAGCGGCGGCGCGACGCCGCTCCCGCGAAGGCGGTGCTGCGCCGGGTGGCGGACGTCTTCGTGCCGCTGATCCCGGCGCTGATCGGCTGCGGGGTGCTCGCGGGCGTGGCCGGGCTGCTGGTGAACAACGGCCTGCTGCCCGGCCTCGCCCCCGCCCTGTCGGCCGTGGCCTCCGCGTTCATGGCCCTGATCGCCGTGTTCGTCGGCCACAACACCGCGAAGGAGTTCGGCGGGACACCGATCCTGGGCGGCGCGGTGGCGGCCGTGGTGGTCTACCCGGGGGTCGCGAAGGTGACGGTGTTCGGGACGGCGCTCGCGCCCGGCCAGGGCGGGGTGCTGGGGGCGCTGGCGGCGGCCCTGCTGGGCACGTACGTCGAGAAGTGGTGCCGCGGCCGGGTCCCGGACGCCCTGGACGTCCTGCTCACCCCGGCCCTCACGGTCCTGGTCGCCGGCCTGGCCACCCTGTACGGCCTGATGTACGCGGCCGGACAGGTCGCGACGGCGATCGGCACGGCCGCGAACTGGCTGCTGTCGACCACGGGCGCGTTCGCGGGCCTGGTCCTCGGCGGCCTGTTCCTGCCGCTGGTCATGCTGGGCCTGCACCAGGCGCTGATCCCCATCCACACCACCCTCATCGAGCAGCAGGGCAGCACGGTCCTGCTGCCCATCCTGGCGATGGCGGGCGCGGGCCAGGTGGGCGCGGCACTGGCGGTGTACGTCCGCCTGCGCCACGACACCTCCATCCGTACGACGATCAGATCGGCGCTCCCGGCGGGTCTGCTGGGCGTCGGCGAACCCCTGGTCTACGGCGTCTCCCTGCCCCTGGGCCGCCCCTTCCTGACCGCCTGCGCCGGCGGAGCGGCCGGCGGGGCCTTCATCGGCTGCTTCGCGATGCTCGGCGACCATGTGGGCGCGAAGGCGATCGGCCCGTCGGGCTGGGCCCTGTTCCCGCTGCTGGCCGGCAACAGGGGACCGGCCGCCGCGGCGGCGATCTACGCGGGCGGGCTGCTGACGGGGTACGCGGTCGGCTTCGCCGCGACCTACCTCTTCGGCCTCGGCCACCTCACCGGGACCGCCGCCCCGGCCTCCGCCCGGACGGCCGCCGCGGCCCCGGCCCCCGACCCGACCTCAGCCAAGACCACCTCCTCGGCCGCAGCCCCGGCCCCCGACCCGACCCCGGCCCGGACCACCGCCCCGGCCCCCGACCCGGCCTCCGCAGAGACCGCCGCCTCGGCCTCAGGCCCGACCCCAGCCCGGGCCACCGCCCCGGCCTCCGCCAAGACCGCTTCCCAGCCCTCCGCCCGCGAGGACGGTCACCATCGGCGGGCCTCCTCGTACCCTGGAGAGTGACCGTCGACCTTCCCTCCCCCGTCGGCATCGCGCTCGACACCGAGAAGCCCAAGGACTACGCCGACCGACATGAATCACGCCCAGCTCACGGCTCTCGGTCGTGCTCTCCGCCTGCTCGGCGAGCACGGGGAGGCCCTCAACGCCGACACGCCCGACGCCCGGCTGCACGAGGTCAGGGCGGATCTGCGGCGCGCCCTGGACCTGCTGGAGGAGAGCGTCACCACGGCCGCGCCCAGCACCCGGTGCGCCGAGCACCCGAACGGACCGGTCGACACCGCCGCCCCCGACCTGTGCCTGCTGTGCGAGACCCGGCGCCGGGCCGCCCGCCGCTCCGAGATCAACGGCCCCGCCGCCAACCCGCAGCCCGCCACCGGCCCGTCCCGCTACGGGGTGCGCGCCGACCGGCCGCAGCCGCAGCAGCGCTGGCTGCCGGAACTGTGGAACGGACAGGAGTGGCAGCTGTGCGGCACCCCGCGCCGCGACCGCCGGGAGGCGGAGCTGTTCATCGCCGCCCAGCGGCGCGGCTCCCGGCCCGCGATGGCCTACCGGCTGGTGCACGAGTTCACCGACTACGAGGTGCTGCGCGTGTGGGGCACACCGGTGAAGGTCGACATCGAACCGCTCGGGAACCTTTGATCCCGTAGCGCGCCGGGCCGGGACGACGGACGGCCGCCGTCCCGTCGGTGCGGGGCGGCGGCCGTGCGGTGGACGCGCGTGCGGCGCGTGCTACGCCGTGGCTCCGGAGACCTCGGCGGCGCCGTCGGCCACCTCGCTCCCGGGCTGCCGGTCCGGCTCGCCCGCCGTGGCGGCCGGCCGGCGGCCGGGCAGGAAGCCGGCGAGGACGAAGGCGAGGGCGGCGGCGCCCGCGCCGAGGGCCATGACGACCTTGAAGCCGTTCTCGGACGGCAGGGCGTAGCCGCCGAGGTTCATGGTCATGTTGGCCAGGATCACTCCGGCGACGGCGCTGGACACCGAGGTGCCGATGGACCGCATCAGGGTGTTGAGGGCGTTCGCCGCGGCCGTCTCGGACGGGTCGACGGCGCCCATGATGAGCGCGGGCATCGCGCCGTAGGCGAAGCCGACACCGGCGCCGATGATGCAGGACACCAGGATCAGGTGCCAGACCTCGGACATCAGGACGATGTTCAGGCCGTACCCGGCGGCGACGATCACCGCGCCGATCATCAGGGTGACCTTCGGGCCCCTGGCCTTGGTGATGGCCGCGGACGCCGGGGCGAACACCATCATGACCAGGCCCTGCGGAGCCATCACCAGACCGGCGGTCATCATCGACTTGCCGAGGCCGTAGCCGGTCTGGGTGGGCAGCTGGAGCAGCTGCGGCAGGACCAGCGCCATCGCGAACATCGAGAAGCCGAAGGCGATCGAGGCGAGGTTGGTGAACAGGACCTGGCGGCGGACGGTGGTGCGCAGGTCGACCAGCGGTGTCGTGGTGCGCAGCTCGTAGAAGCCCCAGGCGACGAGGACCACGACCGCGACGGCGAACAGGCCGAGCGTGGTGCCGCTGCCCCAGCCCCAGTCGCCGCCCTTGGAGACGGCCAGCAGCAGGGAGACCAGTCCGGCCGCCATGCCGAGCGAGCCGACGAAGTCGAACCGGCCCCCGGTGCGCACCGCGGACTCCGGTACGAGGGTCAGGACCAGCGCGAAGGCGACGACGCCGAAGGCCGCGGAGGTCCAGAACAGGACGTGCCAGTCGAAGTTGTCGGCGATGAAGGCCGCGGCGGGCAGACCCAGGGCACCGCCGACGCCCAGCGAGGCGCTCATCAGGGCGATGGAGCCGGCCAGCTTCTCCGTCGGCAGTTCGTCGCGCATGATGCTGATGCCGAGCGGGACGACCGCGGCGGCCAGGCCCTGGAGGGCACGGCCGACGATCATCGGGACCAGCGAGTCGCTGAACGCGCAGACCACCGAGCCGGAGACCAGCAGCACGATGCTGACCAGCAGCAGCTTGCGCTTGCCGAACATGTCGCCGAGCCGGCCGGCGACGGGCGTGGCCACGGCCGCGGCGAGCAGGGTGGCGGTGACCGCCCAGGCCGCGTCGGAGGCGGAGGCGTTCAGGTACTTCGGCAGCTCGGGGACGATCGGGATGACCAGGGTCTGCATCAGCGAGACGACGATTCCGGCGAAGGCCAGGACCGCCACCACTGCGTTCGACCTCGGCGGGGCGGATCCCCCGGCGGCTGTGGGCCGGACAGGAGCGTCGGACATGAAGAGGCCTCCGTGGGAGTGGACGTGCGGACGCACCAATGTGCTTGACTCAGGCAACCTTAAGTCGATTGATTGACTTAAGCAAGCGAAAACTTGCACGCCCGGCCCCGGGGCGCCCGAGCCCCGGGGCCGTCCCGGGGCTTATCGCGGGTCCGGGGGCCCGTACCGGGCGAGCACCTCGCGGGTGCGTTCCTCGTCGAGTTCGTAGACGGTCTCGTGGGCCCGCGGGTCGCGCGCGTGGAAGGTGTGGAACATCGGCCCCGCCGTCCCGCCGAGCTCCACCAGCGAGGCGGACGCGCCGCGTACCGCGCGTTCGGTGCCGGGCCGGGTCGTCAGGTCGATGCGGTTGACCACGCCCGGCGTGACCCACACCGGCACGCCCGCCAGGAAGCCGGAGAGCTGGAGATGGAAGTGCCCGGCGAGCACGACCCGTACGTCCGTCCCGCGGATCGCGTCGGCCAGGGCGTCCGCGTCGAGCAGGCCGAAGGCCCGCTGGGTCGGCACGTCCAGACAGATCGGCGGATGGTGCAGCGCGAGCACGGTGCCGTGCCGCGCGGGCGTGGCCAGCACCTCGCGCAGCCAGGCGAGCTGGGTCTCCCCCAGCCGCCCGTAGACCTCGCCGGGCACCAGCGAGTCCAGCGTCACGAAGCGGTGGCCGTCCACCTCGCCGACGGCGGCCCGTTCGGGCCCCGGCAGGACGGCGGCCGCCCGGTCCGCCCCGTCCGCGCCCAGGTGTCCGCTGCCCAGCACCTTCGCGAAGGCCTGGCGCTCGTCGTGGTTGCCGGTGGTGAAGAAGACCGGGGCGTCCCAGGTCCGCGCGAACGCGCCCACGGCCTCCCGGACGGTCGTGTACGCCTCCACCGCGCCGTCGTTCGCCAGGTCGCCGGTGACGACGACCGCGTCGATGTCGCGCTGACCGGCCAGTTCGGCCAGCATCAGCCGCAGGGACCCGGTGGCGTCCACGCCGTGCCGGTTGGGCTCGTCGGTCCGCTCCAGATGGGTGTCGGACAGATGCAGGATCCTCATCCGCCGCACGCTAACGGGAGTCGGGACCCGCGGCCAGAGTGCGTCCGCGGGCCCCGGCGGTTCAGCTGAGGGACTTCAGCGCGGCCGCGTCGTACGGCTTCAGCTCGTCGAAGCGGTCGGCCAGCACCTTCGCCGCCCACTGCGGGTCCTGGAGCAGCGCGCGGCCGACGGCCACCAGGTCGAACTCGTCGCGCTCGAAGCGGTCGAGGAGGTTGTCGATGCCGAGCACCGGGGAACCCTCGCCGACGAACGCGTTGATGAAGTCGCCGTCGAGGCCGACCGAGCCGACGGTGATGGCGGGCCTGCCGGTGAGCTTCTTGGTCCAGCCGGCCAGGTTGAGGTCGGAGCCGTCGAACTCCGGGAGCCAGTAGCGGCGGGTGGAGGCGTGGAAGGCGTCGACGCCGGCCGCGGCGAGCGGGGCCAGGAGCGTCTCCAGCTCCTGCGGGGTCCCCGCGAGCCGGGCGTCGTACTGCTGCTGCTTCCACTGCGAGTAGCGGAAGATGACGGGGAACCGGGGCGAGACCGCCGCGCGCACCGCGGCGACGATCTCCGCGGCGAACTTCGTCCGGGCCACCGGGTCGCCGCCGTAGGCGTCGGTGCGGCGGTTGGTGCCCGCCCACAGGAACTGGTCGATCAGATAGCCGTGCGCGCCGTGCAGTTCGACCCCGTCGAAGCCGATGCGCTCGGCCTCGGCCGCCGCCTTGGCGAACGCCTCGACGACGTCGTCCAGGTCCTGCTGGGTCATGGCCCGGCCGGTGACCTCGGCGCCCTCCTTGTAGAGGCCGGAGGGGCCGACCGGCGGGGCGTCCGCGAACGGCGGCTGGCCCGCGCGGCGCACCATGCCGATGTGCCACAGCTGCGGCACGATCGTCCCGCCCGCCGCGTGCACGGCGTCGGTGACCTTCGCCCAGCCCGCCAGCTGCTCCTCGCCGTGGAACCGCGGCACCCGGTCGCTCTGCCCGGCCGAGTCGTGGCCGACGTACGTCCCCTCGGTGACGATCAGGCCGACGCCCGCGGCGGCGCGGCGGGCGTAGTAGGACACCACGTCCTCGCCCGGGACCCCGCCCGGGGAGAACTCGCGCGTCATCGGCGCCATCACGATGCGGTTGGGAACGGTGAGGCCGTTGATGTCGACGGGCCGGGACAGGATCTCGGCCGCACGGGAGACGGCGGACTCGGTGACGCTCACGTGGGGGGCTCCTCGCGAAGTGACGATAGACCGGACGGTATGTGCATACGCATATAACGCTTGCCTACCTCAACGGCACCGCGGCCCGAGCGCATTCCGCCTCCCGGCCCCCACCCCCTGTGATCCCGGCCACGCCGCGCACCGGCCGCCGGAGCGGGGACACCGGCCCGCCCGAGCGCGGGCCGGTCGGGGCGGGGAAAAGCCCGAGGGCGGTACCACCCGTCGCCGGGTGGTACCGCCCTCGGTGGGGACGCGGATCGACCAGGGGTCGATCAGAAGTCCATGTCACCGCCCGGCATGCCGCCGCCGGCCGGGGCCGCGGCCTTCTCCGGCTTGTCGGCGATGACGGCCTCGGTGGTGAGGAACAGCGCGGCGATGGAGGCGGCGTTCTGCAGGGCAGAGCGGGTCACCTTCGCCGGGTCGATGATGCCTTCGGCGATCATGTCGACGTACTCGCCGGTGGCCGCGTTCAGACCCCAGCCCACGGTCAGGTTGCGGACCTTCTCGACCACGACGCCGCCCTCGAGACCACCGTTGACGGCGATCTGCTTCAGCGGGGCCTCCAGGGCGAGCTTCACGGCGTTGGCGCCGGTCGCCTCGTCACCCGAGAGCTCGAGCTTCTCGAACACCGCGGAGGCCTGGAGCAGGGCCACGCCGCCACCGGCGACGATGCCCTCCTCGACGGCCGCCTTCGCGTTGCGGACGGCGTCCTCGATGCGGTGCTTGCGCTCCTTGAGCTCGACCTCGGTGGCGGCACCGGCCTTGATGACGGCCACGCCGCCGGCCAGCTTCGCCAGGCGCTCCTGGAGCTTCTCGCGGTCGTAGTCCGAGTCCGAGTTCTCGATCTCGGCGCGGATCTGGTTGACCCGGCCCTGGACCTGGTCGGCGGAGCCGGCCCCGTCCACGATCGTGGTCTCGTCCTTGGTGATGACGACCTTGCGGGCGCGGCCCAGGAGGTCCAGGGTCGCGTTCTCCAGCTTGAGGCCGACCTCCTCGGAGATCACCTCGCCGCCGGTGAGGATGGCGATGTCGTTCAGCATCGCCTTGCGGCGGTCACCGAAGCCCGGGGCCTTGACGGCGACGGACTTGAAGGTGCCGCGGATCTTGTTGACGACCAGGGTCGACAGGGCCTCGCCCTCGACGTCCTCGGCGATGATCAGCAGCGGCTTGCCCGACTGCATGACCTTCTCCAGGAGCGGGAGCAGGTCCTTGACGGAACCGATCTTGGAGTTCGCGATCAGGATGTACGGGTCGTCGAGCGACGCCTCCATACGCTCCATGTCGGTGGCGAAGTACGCCGAGATGTAGCCCTTGTCGAAGCGCATACCCTCGGTGAGCTCCAGCTCCAGACCGAAGGTCTGGGACTCCTCGACGGTGATGACGCCTTCCTTGCCGACCTTGTCCATCGCCTCGGCGATGAGCTCGCCGATCTGGGTGTCGGCGGCGGAGATGGAGGCCGTGGAAGCGATCTGCTCCTTGGTCTCGACATCCTTCGCCTGCTCGAGCAGGGCGCCGGAGACGGCCTCGACGGCCTTCTCGATGCCGCGCTTGAGGGCCATCGGGTTGGCACCCGCGGCGACGTTGCGCAGACCCTCGCGGACGAGCGCCTGGGCGAGGACGGTCGCGGTGGTCGTACCGTCACCGGCGACGTCGTCCGTCTTCTTGGCGACTTCCTTGACCAGCTCGGCGCCGATCTTCTCGTACGGGTCCTCGAGCTCGATCTCCTTGGCGATGGAGACACCATCGTTGGTGATCGTGGGGGCGCCCCACTTCTTCTCGAGGACGACGTTGCGGCCCTTGGGGCCGAGCGTCACCTTCACGGCGTCCGCGAGCTGGTTCATGCCGCGCTCGAGGCCGCGCCGTGCCTCCTCGTCGAACGCGATGATCTTGGCCATGTGAAGTGGTCCTCCCGGACTGGGGTGGATTGCTCCGGACCGTGCTGGCGCCCGCGACGGACGGCTCGCACGCCTCGTGGTTCCTTGCCCCACCCGGCCTGCGGGCCTCACCGACCCGATCCTTCGTTGTCACTCTCACCTTCAGAGTGCTAACGCAATGATTAGCACTCGCCCCTGCCGAGTGCAAGCGCCTCCGGTTGACGAGTGCGAGCGCCTCCGGGTGATCCGCAGGTCCCGGGCGGCGGCACCCGGACATGCCGAAGGGCTCGCACCCCATGGGGTGCGAGCCCTTCGACGAAGAACAGAAGAACGTCGCTGCAATAAGTCGGCGCGTGCTTCAGCCGGTCGCCAGGCGGACCATGTCCGCCTGCGGCCCCTTCTGACCCTGCGAGATCTCGAAATCGACCCGCTGGCCCTCTTCCAGGGTGCGGTACCCGTCCATCTGGATCGCGCTGTAGTGGACGAACACGTCCGCACCACCGTCGACCGCGATGAAGCCGTACCCCTTCTCCGCGTTGAACCACTTGACGGTGCCCTGAGCCATGCCTAACTCCCCTATTACTGGCCCTTGCACAGATCCGCACTTCGCGGATCCGGGTCAGACCTCACCCCCCATGGGACGGGGGCGTGCGCCGGAACGCGTCGACCGCGGCTGAATGTATCTGTCCAACTGCCGTCTGCAACAGGTCAATCGGACGAGAAATCCGGGCACGACGGACCTGCGGAACGCCTGCAATTCGCCGCATTTCAGGGCAAGTTGGGCCAGGCATAGGGAGCGAAAGGCGCAAAAGACCTGCCCACTTTGGCTACTTCTCGTCGCCCGTGCGGCAGGTGGTGAAGGTCGCAAACCCCGGAATCGGGAGCGGGTTCCCCAACTCTACCGCGCTCAATCACACAGAATTGCCCCCTCCGCTTCTCTCGCGGAGGGGGCAATTCGATGAACGCTCGGTAACCGAGGTTACCGAAGGTAATGATCAGCCTCCGGCGACCGCCGGAATGATGGAGACGCCGGCGCCGTCCGGGGTCGCCGTCTCAAGACCCTGCTCGAAGCGGACGTCGTCGTCGTTCACGTACACGTTGACGAACCGGCGCAGCTTGCCCTGGTCGTCCAGGACGCGGGCCGCGATGCCGGTGTGGTTCTTCTCCAGGTCGGAGATGACCTCGGCGAGGGTCGCGCCCTCGGCGCTCACCTCCGCGGCGCCGCCGGTGTAGGTGCGCAGGATGGTGGGGATGCGGACGTTGACGCTCATGATGCGAGGCCAGCCTCTCGGAAGGAGTCCAGGTTCGGGCGGATGGTGGCGGTCAGACCGGTGCCTGCCACCGCGTCGAGGGTCTTCAGGCCGTCACCGGTATTCAGCACGACGGTCGTCAGGCTCGGGTCGAGCAGGCCGCTCTCGATGAGCTTGCGGGTCACGCCCACCGTCACGCCGCCCGCCGTCTCGGCGAAGATCCCCTCGGTCCGCGCCAGCAGCTTGATCGCGTCCACGATCTGCTCGTCCGTCACGTCCTCCACGGCACCGCCCGTGCGGCGCGCGATGTCGAGGACGTACGGCCCGTCGGCCGGGTTGCCGATGGCGAGGGACTTGGCGATGGTGTTCGGCTTCTGGGGCCGTACGACGTCATGGCCGGCCTTGTAGGCCACGGACACCGGCGAGCAGCCCTCCGCCTGGGCGCCGAAGATCTTGTACGGCCGGTCCTCGACGAGGCCGAGCCTGATCAGCTCCTGGAGCCCCTTGTCGATCTTCGTGAGCTGGGAGCCCGAGGCGATCGGGACGACCAGCTGGTCGGGCAGCCGCCAGCCGAGCTGCTCGCAGATCTCGTACGCCAGGGTCTTGGAACCCTCCGCGTAGTACGGCCGCAGGTTGACGTTGACGAAGCCCCAGCCCTCGCCCGCCGGGTCGCCGATCAGCTCGGAGCAGAAACGGTTCACGTCGTCGTAGTTGCCCTCGATGCCGACGAGTTCACCGCCGTAGATCGCGGCCATGACGACCTTGCCCTGCTCCAGGTCGTGCGGGATGAACACACAGGAGCGCAGACCGGCGCGGGCGGCGGCGGCGCCGACGGCACCGGCCAGGTTGCCGGTGGAGGAGCAGGACAGGGTGGTGAAGCCGAAGGCGCGCGCGGCCTCCAGGGCCTGGGCGACGACCCGGTCCTTGAAGGAGTGCGTCGGGTTGCCGGAGTCGTCCTTGACGTACAGCCCGCCGGTGACACCGAGTTCGCGGGCCAGGTTGTCGGCCTTGACGAGCTGGGTCCAGCCGGGGTTGATGTTGGGCTTGTCCGCCACGTCCGCGGGGACGGGCAGCAGCGGCGCGTAGCGCCAGATGTTCGCGGGTCCCGCTTCGATCCGCTTGCGCAGCTCCTCGGTCTCGTACCGCGAGAAGTCGTAGGCGATCTCGAGCGGGCCGAAACACTCCTCGCAGGCGAAGACCGGGCCGAGCGGCACCCGGTGTCCGCACTCGCGGCAGGAGAGCGCCGCGGCGGAGCCCAGATCGACGGGGTTCGTGGTGCTTACAGCAGTCTGCGCAGCCATGGAGGCGAGGCCCTTTCTCCTCATCTTCCTCACGACGCACTTCGCCGTGAGACGGATTTGGCACCTTCCCGAGCCGGGAGCCTCGCGTGCACGAGAAACCGACTGGAGGGTTGCCGGGGCTTCATCGGGCCGTATCCCTCTGCCCCTCTGGATGAGCGGTATGAAGTTTTCAGCGGTCGGCCACCCTGGACATGCGATGGTCATCCGCGTTGTTCAAGACTGTAACCGAAGGCCCCGACAGTTGAGAGAGTCGTCCGAACCGCGAGATGCCCGTGACCGTCGACCGCTGTCGCGGCGGGCACTCCCACCCGCCGCGAGCACGCAGAACGCAGAAGGAGCCGCCGCTGTGCTGGAAGAAGTCGAGCGCTGGCTGAGCACCCGCTCCTGGTCCGTCAACGACCGCCCGCTCCACAAGATCCTCGCCGCGAAACGCGCCCGGGGCCAGTCGGTCTCCGTCGTCCTGCCCGCGCTCAACGAGGAGGAGACGGTCGGCGACATCGTCGCCGTGATCCGGCACGACCTGATGCAGCAGGTCCCGCTCGTCGACGAGATCGTCGTCGTCGACTCGGGATCCACCGACCGCACCTCGGCGGTGGCCGCGGCCGCGGGCGCCCGGGTCGTCCACCGCGACGCCATCCTGCCCCGCATCCCGGCCGTGCCCGGCAAGGGCGAGGTGCTGTGGCGGTCCCTGCTGGTCACCGGCGGGGACATCGTCTGCTTCGTCGACGCCGACCTCAGGGAGTTCTCCTCCGACTTCGTCTCCGGCATCGTGGGCCCGCTGCTCACCGATCCGGACGTCGACCTGGTCAAGGCCATGTACGACCGCCCGCTCGGCGGGGCGGCCGGCCAGGGCGGCCGGGTCACCGAGCTGATGGCCCGCCCGCTGCTGAACATGCACTGGCCGCAGCTGGCCGGCTTCGTACAGCCGCTCGGCGGCGAGTACGCGGCCCGGCGCTCCCTGCTGGAACAGCTGCCCTTCCCGGTCGGGTACGGGGTGGAGCTGGGCATGCTGGTCGACTCGCTGCACCTGGTGGGCCTCGACGCGCTCGCCCAGGTGGACGTCGGGGTGCGCAAGCACCGCCACCAGGACGGACAGGCACTGGGCCGGATGGCCGCCGCCATCTACCGCACCGCGCAGCTGCGGATGGCCCGCGGGCATCTGATCCGGCCCTCCCTCACCCAGTTCGAGCGGGGCCGGGACGGCTTCGAGCCGCGCACCTACTCCGTGGACACGGAGGAGCGGCCGCCGATGGCCGAGATCGCCGAGTACGCGTCACGCAAGGTGGCCTGACGGATGCGTGTGGTGATGTTCTCCAGGGGGCCGTATACAAATGGTTCCGGACTGTCGCGGGCCTTCCGTACGTTTGAGCGTTTCCGGGCCGGGCTAGGTTGAGGCGTATGGCTTCCACGCACGCTGCTGAGGTGCTGGTCGCGTCCAACCGCGGCCCGGTTTCGTACGAGGTGCGCGAGGACGGCTCGCTGCACGCCCGCAGGGGCGGCGGCGGGCTGGTCTCGGGCCTGTCGGCCATCGGGCCCGACACCGGGGCGCTGTGGGTGTGCTCCACCCTGTCCGACGACGACCGCGAGGCGGTGCGGCGCGGCACGGGCGAGCCGGGCGTGCGGATGCTGGACATCCCGGCCGACGTGCACGCCGACGCCTACAACGGCATCGCCAACTCGGTGCTCTGGTTCGTCCACCACATGCTGTACCAGACCCCGCTGGAGCCGGTCTTCGACGCGGAGTTCCGGCGTCGGTGGGCGTCGTACGAGAGGTACAACCGCGCGTTCGCCGAGGCGCTCGCCGAGGAGGCGGCCGAGGGGGCGACGGCGGTCGTCCAGGACTACCACCTGACGCTGGTGCCGGGCATGCTCCGCGAACTCCGCCCCGACCTGCGCATCGGCCATTTCTCGCACACCCCGTGGGCGCCGGCGGACTACTTCCGGATGCTGCCGGACGACATCCGCGAGCAGATCGTGCGGGGCATGCTCGGCGCGGACCGGCTGGGCTTCCTCACCCACCGGTGGGCGGGCGCCTTCATGGACTGCGCCGGCGAGGTGGACCGTGAGCGGATCCGCCCGGCCCGGACGGACGACGGGCCGTTCGGGACGATCGGGCACACACCGCCCGGCGGCGGCGCGCCGCGCACCACGGCGATCGGCGTGCACGGCCTCGGCGCCGACGCCGACTTCCTGCGCGAGCGCGCCCACCGGGCCGACGTCGGCGAGCGGATGGCGGCGCTGCGGGCGGAGATCGGCGAGGGCCGCAGGTCGGTCGTGCGGGTGGACCGGACCGAGCTGTCGAAGAACATCGTGCGCGGTCTGCTGGCGTACCGGCAGCTGCTCGACGACCACCCCGAGTGGCGGGAGCGGGTCGTGCACGTCGCCTTCGCCTACCCCTCCCGGCAGGACCTCGCCGTCTACCGTGAGTACACCGCCGAGGTGCGGCGGCTCGCCGACGAGATCAACGCCGGGTACGGGACGCCGGGCTGGACGCCGGTCGTGCTGCACGTGAAGGACGACTTCGCGCGCTCGCTGGCCGCGTACCGGCTGGCCGACGTGGCCCTGGTGAACCCGATCCGGGACGGCATGAACCTGGTCGCCAAGGAGGTGCCGGTCGTCTCCGACGAGGGGTGCGCGCTGGTGCTGTCGCGGGAGGCGGGGGCGTACGAGGAGCTGGGCGAGGACGCGATCACCGTCAATCCGTACGACGTGACCGGGACGGCGCGGGCGCTGCACGAGGCGCTGGTGATGCCGGTGCACGAGCGGGCGGAGCGCACGAAGCGGCTGGCCGCCGCGGCGACCGCGCTGCCGCCGGCCCAGTGGTTCCTGGACCAGTTGAACGCCCTGCGCGGGTGAGAGCCCTGCGCGGGTGAGAGTCCTGTGCGGCTGAGAGTCCTGTGCGGCTGAAGGCCGACCGTCCCGGGCGGCCGGCCTCGCCGGGTGGTCAGCCGAGCCGGGCCGCCAGGGCGCGCAGCAGGTCCACGACCCCCTCGGGGCCGTCGACCACCAGGTCCGACCGTTCCCGCAGGGCCGCCACCTCGTCGCTTCCGCTGCACACCAGGAGGCCGGGGACGCCCTCGGAGCGGAGTTTGTCGACGGCGGCGAAGGCGGGGAGGTCGCCGAGGTCGTCACCGGCGTAGAGGACGGCCCCGGCGCCGATCTCGCGGACGTACTCCGTGAGGGCGACGCCCTTGTCCATGCCCGGCGGCCGCAGTTCGAGGACCATGCGGCCGGGCTCGACGATCAGGCCGTGGCGGGCGGCGAGCCGGGCGAGGGGGGCGCGCAGCGCCTCGAAGGCGGCCTGCGGGTCCTCGGCCCGGCGGGTGTGGACGGCGAGCGCCCGGCCCTTCTCCTCGATCCAGGTGCCCTGCCAGGCCCCGATCGAGTCGAGGAAGCCCGGCAGTTCGGCCCGTACGGCCGCGACGCCGGGGTGCGGCGGCGGGGCGATGACGGCGCCGGTGCCGGCCTCCCAGCGTTCGGCGCCGTAGTGACCGAGCACGACAAGGTGGTCCAGGCCCGGCACCGACTCGAAGCCGCCGTGCCGTACGGCCACCGCGGGGGGCCGGCCGGTGACGACGGCGACCGCCGCCACCTTCGGCGCGAGGGCGGCGAGCGCGGGCACCGCGTCCGGGTGGGCACGGGCCTGCTCGGGGTCCGCCACGATCGGCGCGAGCGTGCCGTCGAAGTCGAGCCCGATCACCGAGCGCTCCGGGCGGGCGAGGATGGCGTCCAGCGCGTCGCGGCCCGCCGGGGTCGTGGGGGTCGGCAGGGGCCGTGCGGGGTGCGGGGGGTGCGTGTCATGGCTGCCCATACGGCGACCCTATCCGCGGGGCGGCGGCCGTACTCCTGACTCGTCGGACGCGGGGACGACGGGCCGGTCCCCGCTCACCGTTCGGCCCGACGGGACTCCCGCACCCGTCTCAGCCGGTTCACCGTGACCGGGTCCTCGGCGAGGGCCCGCGCGTCGTCGAGGAGGGCGTTGAGGAGCTGGTAGTAGCGGACGGGCGCCAGGCCGAGCTCCTCTCGGATGGCGCGCTCCTTCGCGCCGGGGCCGGCGAAGCCCCGGCGCTCCAGGGCGAGGATGTCCCGTTCGCGGCGGCCGAGGGCGGCACCGCGGTCCTGGTCGTCGTCCATGACGGCACCGTAACCGTTCCCGGCGGCGGAGCGGGAGTGCGGCGAGACCTGGCCCGGGGCGCACCGCGATCGTCCCGGGCCGGCCCGTCGGGCGCGCCGCGCCGCGCTTTGTCCCGACTGCGCCGCTCTTCGCCCCGACCGCGTCGGCCGCTCGCCCGTTTGTCGAATAAAGGTCTATACCGCGCAAGTGGACTAGACCTCTCCCGGGTCCACGGGCCACACTGTCTCCGTGAGACATGTCATCGCCCTCGACGTGGGCGGCACCGGGATGAAGGCCGCTCTGGTCGGGGCGGACACCACACCGTCCGAAGAAGCGTCGTCCGGACCCCCCGTGCTGCTGCACCAGGCGCGCCGGGCGACCGGCCGCGAGCACGGCCCCGACGCGGTCGTCGACGGCATCCTCGATTTCGCCGCGGAGCTGCGCGCCCACGGCGAGCGGCTCTTCGGCGAGCCCGCGGCCGCCGCCGGCGTCGCCGTCCCCGGCATCGTCGACGAGCGGCAGGGCATCGCCGCCTACGCGGCCAACCTCGGCTGGCGCGACGTGCCCCTGCGCGACCTGCTCGCCGAGCGGCTCGGCGGCATCCCCGTCGCCCTCGGGCACGATGTGCGCACCGGCGGCCTGGCCGAGGGCCGGACCGGCGCGGGCCGGGGCGCCGACCGCTTCCTGTTCGTCGCGCTCGGCACCGGCATCGCGGGCGCCATCGGCCTCGACGGCCGGGTGGAGGCGGGCGCCCACGGCTTCGCGGGCGAGATCGGCCATGTCGTCGTACGGCCCGGCGGGATCCCCTGCCCCTGCGGCCAGGTCGGCTGCCTGGAGCGCTACGCGTCCGCGTCGGCGGTCAGCGAGGCGTGGGCCGCCGCCTGCGGGCGCCCGGAGGCCGACGCGGCGGACTGCGCGAAGGCCGTCGCGTCCGGCGACCCGAACGCCGTCCGGGTCTGGCGGACGGCCGTGGACGCGCTCGCCGACGGGCTGGTCACCGCGCTCACCCTGCTGGACCCCCGCACCCTCATCATCGGTGGCGGACTCGCCGAGGCGGGGGAAACCTTGTTCACACCGTTGCGGGACGCCGTCCGGCAGCGCGTCACCTTCCAGAAGCTTCCGTCGATCGTCCCCGCCGCACTCGGGGACACCGCCGGCTGCCTGGGCGCGGGGCTCCTCGCCCGGGATCTCCTGACCACCACTGACCCCTCGGAGGTAACCGCCTGATGGCCACTAGGAAGGTTCTCGCCGGCGCCCGGGTGGTACTGCCCACCGGGACCGTGGACGGCGGCCGCGTCTTCGTCGAGGGCACCCGGATCGCCGGCCCGTCCCCGGCCGACGCGGAGACCGTGGACGTCAGCGGCCACTGGCTGGTCCCCGGCTTCGTCGACATCCACAACCACGGAGGCGGCGGCGCGTCCTTCTCCGGCCCGGCCGAAGACGTCCTGACGGCCGTCCGCACCCACCGCCTGCACGGCACCACGACCCTCGTCGCCTCCACCGTCACCGACGACATGGACGTCCTCATCCGGCAGGCCGGACTGCTGTCCGAACTGGCCGAGCAGGGCGACGTCGCCGGCATCCACTTCGAGGGCCCGTTCATCTCGCCCTGCCGCAAGGGCGCGCACTCCGAGGCGCTGCTGCGCGACCCCGAACCGGCGGAGGTCCGCAAGCTGGTCGACGCGGCCCGCGGCCACGCGAAGATGGTCACCCTGGCCGCCGAACTGCCGGGCGGCATCGACTCCGTACGCCTGCTGGCCGACCACGGGGTGATCGCGGCGATCGGACACACGGACGCGACGTACGAGCAGACGGTGCAGGCGATCGACGCGGGTGTGACCGTCGCCACCCACCTGTTCAACGCGATGCCCGCGCTCGGCCACCGCGCCCCGGGCCCGATCGCCGCCCTCCTCGAGGACGAGCGCGTCACGGTCGAGCTGATCAACGACGGCACGCACCTGCACCCGGCCGCCCTGGAACTGGCGTTCCATCACGCGGGTCCGGACCGGGTCGCGTTCATCACCGACGCGATGGACGCGGCCGGCATCGGCGACGGCCGCTACATGCTCGGCCCGCTGGAGGTCGAGGTCAGCGAGGGCGTGGCCCGGCTGGTGGAGGGCGGCTCCATCGCGGGCTCCACCCTGACCCAGGACCGCGCGTTCCAGCGGGCGGTGACGGTCGACCGGCTCGCCGTGGAGCACGCGGTCGCCGCCCTCTCCGCCAATCCGGCCCGGCTGCTGGGCATGTACGACCGGGTGGGCTCCCTCGAACCCGGCAAGGACGCCGACCTGGTGCTTCTCGACGAGGACTTCGCCCTCAAGGGCGTGATGCGCCGGGGCGAATGGGTGATCGATCCCCAACTGGCCTGAAACGTCCGCACCCACAGGGACGGTGGCCGACCCGAGGACTGGGCCGACCGCCGTCTCTTTGGCATGATCAGGCCTCTGGGCAAGGCGACACGGCAGGCGTGTGCCTGATTTCTTCGGGGGAGGTCGCTCCGGGTGATTCTCACGGTCACGCTGAACACCGCTCTCGACATCACCTATCGCGTACGGTCGCTGCGGCCGCACACCTCCCACCGGGTCTCCGAGGTACTGGAGCGCCCCGGCGGCAAGGGTCTGAACGTGGCCCGCGTCCTGGCCGCGCTCGGCCACCCGGTGACGGCCACGGGCTTCGTGGGCGGCGCGACGGGCCAGGTCGTGCGGGAGCGGCTCGCGGACACGCCCGGCGTCCGGGACGCCCTGGTCCCGGTCGCGGGTCCGACCCGCCGCACGGTGGCCATAGTCGACCCGCTCTCCGGTGACACCACCCAGCTCAACGAGCCCGGTCCGCTCATCGCGCCGGCCGAGTGGTCCGCCTTCCAGGAGACGTACGCGGAACTGCTCCGCGGCGCCGACGCGGTGGCCCTGTGCGGCAGTCTGCCGCCGGGGGTGCCGGTAGGGGCGTACGCGCTGCTGGTGCGGACCGCCCGGGCGGCCGGGGTGCCCGTCCTGCTCGACACCAGCGGCGAACCCCTGCGCCGGGGCGTCGCGGCCCGCCCGGACATCGTCAAGCCGAACGCCGCGGAACTCGCCGAGCTCACCGGCTCCCACGAGCCCCTGAAGGCGACCCAGGACGCCCGCCGGCGCGGCGCCCAGTCGGTGGTGGCCTCTCTCGGCCCCCAGGGCCTGATCGCGGCCACCCCGGAGGGCCGCTGGCGGGTCGCGCCGCCGCGCCGCGTGCACGGCAATCCGACCGGTGCGGGCGACTCGGCGGTCGCGGGGCTGCTCTCGGGCCTCGTGGAGCGCCTTCCGTGGCCCGCGCGACTGGCCCGGGCGGCGGTCCTGTCGGCGGCGACGGTACTCACACCCGTGGCGGGCGAGTTCGACCGGGCGGTGTACGAGGAGCTGACGGACCAGGTCTCGGTGACGGAGGAGAGCAGCGCGGCCTGAACGCGGCCCGGGACGCTGCCCCGCACCACGGACCGTCGGTGACCGTCTCCGCGGTCACCGACGCACGGACCGTGCGGCTGGGGACACGCCCTAGTTCCTGACCTGGCCCTTCTTGACCCAGAGCTGGTCGAGCAGGACGTTGCACTTGTCGCCGTCCTGGCAGGAGAGCGTGATCGTGTTGGTGCCCTTGGTGAGGGTCGGGTAGGCGAAGGTCTTCGTCCAGCCCTTCTCGAAGTCACCGTCCTCGGCATGCGCGAAGTTGCCCAGGTTGAGCTTGGTGCCGAACTGCTTGCCGTTGAACGTGAGGGTCATCGACTGGTCCTCGCCCGCCACGCTGTAGTGCGCGAAGAGCGTGTAGGCACCGTCCTCGGGAATGCCGTCGACGGTCCAGGTGACGGAGCTGCCGACCTGGTTGAGGTTGCCGACGTAGATGCCGCCGTCCGCCTCGGCGCCCGGGACGTCCGAGGACAGTGCGGCGCCGCCGTCCAGCCGCAGCGCCTTCGCGTCGACCGTCGGGAGCTCGGCCTCCTTGGCGGGCTCGTCGTCGCCGGACTCGCTGGGCGAGGCGCTCGCGGAGGCGGTGGGCGCGGTGGAGGTGTCGCCGCCCGCCTTGTCGTCGTCGCCGCCGCCCGTCATCGCCACCGCGATGCCGATGACCACCGCCGCGACCACCGCGATCGCGCCGATCAGCAGGCCCTTGGTGTTGGGGCCGCGGCCGTTGCCGGCGCGGCGCGTCGGCTGCTGGGGAGCGGTGGGCGGGCCACCGGGGTACGACTCGGGCGCCCCGTGGTGCGAGTTCGGCTGCCCGTACGCGCCCTGCTGGGGCACGCCGGTCTGGCCGTACGCGGCGGTCGGCGCCTGCTGGCCGTACTGGCGCTCGCCGACCGCGCGCACCCGGCTGACCGAGTTCGGGTAGCCGTAGCCACCGCCGGAGGGCGGCTGAGCTCCGTTGGCCTGCCCGTCGGCGTAGAGGTAGCCGAACGGGTCTTCGTCCTCAGGCGTGCTCGCGCCGTTGTTGCCGGGCGTCATCCCTTCGTACTCCTCAACAGGTGCGGGGCGGATGCGGTACACGTTCTTATACGAGTGGAGAATGGCGAGCCTACCCGCTTCTGATGGCCCGAACAGGTGACTCGGGCCGCATCAACCCGATGACCTGCACATCATCCTGCGCGTCTGTGCTGTTTGGGACGAGATCGTTTCTCGACGTACATCCGTTCGTCAGCTGACTTCAGGACCTCGTCCGCGGTCATTCCGCAGTGCGCCCAGCCGATACCGAAGCTGGCGCCCACCCGAACGGCCCGCCCCTCGGCCCGGATCGGCTGGATGATCTCGTTGCGCAGCCGTACGGCCAGGTCCTCGGCGTCGGCCCGGCCGAGCCCGTCGGCGAGGATCACGAACTCGTCGCCGCCGAGCCGGGCCACCGTGTCACCGTCGCGGACCTGACGGCTGAGCCGCCGCGCGACCTCGATGAGCACCGCGTCGCCCGCGTTGTGCCCGAACCGGTCGTTGATGGACTTGAAGCCGTCGAGGTCGCAGAAGAGGACCGCGAGGCCCTTGGTGCCGTCGTCCTCGCCCGCCTCGGGGGCGGCGGTGTGCACATGGTGGTCGAAGCCGTCGTACGCCTCCGCGCCCGGCCGGAAGTCGAAGCCGTGGCCGTTGGCGTCGAACGCGGCGTGCCCGAAGGCCGCGTCGTGGGCGTCGAGCGCCGCGGGGTGCCCCGACTGCGGGCGCCGGCAGAGCCGGGAGCCCAGCCTGGCCCGCAGTTCGGCGGAGTTCGGCAGCCCGGTGAGTGAGTCGTGGGAGGCGCGGTGGGCGAGATGGAGCTCGCGGCGCTTGCGCTCCTCGATGTCCTCGACGTGGGTGAGCAGGAACCGCGGCCCGTCGGCGGCGTCGGCGACGACGCTGTTGCGCAGCGAGACCCAGACGTAGGTGCCGTCCCGGCGGCCCAGGCGCAGCTCGGCCCGCCCGCCCTCGGCCGAGGTGCGCAGCAGGGTGCCTATGTCCTCGGGGTGGACGAGGTCGGAGAAGGAGTAGCGGCGCATCGCGGAGGCCGGGCGGCCCAGCAGCCGGCACAGGGCGTCGTTGGTGCGCAGGATCCGGCCGTGCTGCTCGCCGCCCATCTCGGCGATGGCCATGCCGGAGGGGGCGTACTCGAAGGCCTGCCGGAAGCTCTCCTCGCTGGCCCGCAGGGCCTGCTGATCCCGCTCGAGACGGACCAGCGCGCGCTGCATATTTGCACGTAGACGCGCGTTGCTAATGGCGATGGCGGCCTGGAACGCATACATCTGGAGCGCCTCGCGCCCCCACGCGCCGGGCCGGCGGCCGTTGCGCGGCCGGTCCACGGACAGCACGCCGATCAGTTCGCCGCTGGAGCCGCCCGGCACGGCGGGCGTGAACATCGGCGCGAACAGCCGGTCTGAGGGGTGCCACTCGTCCTCGAAGCGGGGGGCGGGCCCGTCGGTGTACCACTGGGGGACGTCGTCGTCGTCGAGGACCCAGCCCTCGGTGTGGGATATGAAGACCAGCTCGCCCCAGGTCTCGCCCATGCTCAGGCGGCGCTCCCAGGAGTCGCGCGAGCCGACGCGGCCGGTGATGAGGGCCTCGGCGGCCGGGTTGCCGGCGAAGGCGGCGACCACGAGGTCGCCGTCGGGACGGACGAGGTTCACACACGCCAGCTCGTACCCGAGGGCGGTCACCACGCCCTCCGCGACAGTCTGCAACGTGTCGGCCAGGCTTCGGGCGGTGTTCATGTCCGCCATGACCTGGTGCAGCTGTCTCAGGGACGCAAGACGGACATAGGGCTCCGACTCGGTCTCCATGCTCGCCCTCCCCCCGAGACTTCGCAGCGAATCAAGGGTTGTCTTCGGCGTACGTCCTTGCAGCTTCCCCGTCACTGAATCACAGCGCGCTGCCCACTCGGTACACAGGGTCAACAATTAATGGCTCTTGTGACTCAAGTCACAGCAGAAGCTGAACAATTCAGTAGAGTTTCTGCATTTCTCCCGTGCTTTTTCTGAACGCAAACTATGTAAGCCTGTGAACAGGATGCGCAAGGTGCCCACTGTCGATCTCGTGATCGGGCCCTGTCCGCAAGACGTGCGGCCCGTCTTGCAGCTCTCTTGCAGCCCCGCTTGCGGCCCTTCTTCCACCGGACTTGCAGCCCGCCCCGCAGCCTGCCGTACGGCCGGTTCCGGCGTCGACTCGGTCCGCGGTCGTAGGTCCCCACTCGGACCGAGGGCCGATGTGCCGCCCGCGGAGCGGAGACTAGCGTTTCCGGCGTGCTGAAGACTTCGCCCGCCCTGCCCTCCCCGCTCTCCGCCTCCCCCGCTCCCGCCGCCGGGCATGCTGAGGGGGTGAGCAACGACGAGTTCCGCGCCGCGATGGCCCGGCTGGCCGCGGGCGTGGTCCTGGTGACCGCGCAGGAGCCGCCGCTCGACCCCGACGACCCCACGGCCCCCGGCGGTGAGGACGTCGGCATGACCGCGACGGCCTTCCTGTCGGTGTCCCTGGACCCGCCCCTGGTGCTGGTCAGCCTGCGCACCGGCGGCCGGATGGACGACCTCCTGGACGAGCAGCCCTGCTGGGCGGTCTCCGTGCTCACCGAGGGCCAGCGGCACATCGCCGGCCGGTTCGCGATGAAGGGCCGGATCAGCGACCGGCTGCTGTTCGCGGACCTCCCGTACGTACGGGGCGAGGTCTCCGGCGCGCCCCTGCTGGACGGCGCGCTGGCGACCCTGGAATGCCGTACCGAGCAGCGGGTGGCCGCGGGGGACCACACACTGGTGATCGGGCGGGTGCTGACCGCCCGGGTGCCGAGCGCGGACGGCGGGCCCCTGCTGTACTTCCGCGGCCGTTACCGGCAGTTGGACTAGGCGCGGTACCAGGTGCGGTACTAGGTCCAGTCCCGGCCGGACCGGCCGCGCTTGGTGTCCGAGCGCTGCTTCTTCTGCCGCAGCCGCCGCTCGTTGATGCCCCGTGGGATCCGGGTCGGCCGACGCGACTTGGGCGGCGGCGCGGTGGCCTCCGCGAGCAGCGCCGCCAGACGTACGGCGGCGGCCTCGCGGTTGCGCCACTGGGAGCGGTGCTCGGAGGCGCGTACGACCACGACGCCGTCGACGAGCCGGCCGGCCAGCCGCTCCAGCGCCCGCTGCTTCCACACCTCGGGCAGCGCCTTCGTCGCGGCCAGGTCGAAGCGCAGCTCCGCCTGCGAGTCACTGGTGTTGACGTGCTGGCCGCCTGGCCCCGACGACCGCGAGAAACGCCACATGAGCTCGGCCTCGGGGAGCGAGACGGAGCCGCGGACGACATAAGGACCGGACATGCCGTCCATGGTCGCGCGTATGTCCGGCTCACGTCACCCGAATATCCCGGCATCCAGGACATCGGTAAAGAAAGTAAAGACACCTGGAACCTCGGGTACGTCTCACGACGTTCATAGGGGTAGCGGTAGCTTCGTGCCGTACGAAGCCGTGTACGCAACGAGGGAAGGGACTCCCAACAATGGCTGTAAGCCTGTCCAAGGGTGGCAACGTCTCGCTCACCAAGGAGGCTCCGGGCCTGACCGCCGTCACCGTGGGCCTCGGCTGGGACGTCCGCACCACCACGGGCACCGACTTCGACCTCGACGCCTCGGCCATCGCGGTCAACCTCCAGGGCAAGGTCTACTCCGACGCCCACTTCGTCTTCTTCAACAACAAGCAGACCCCGGACAGCACGATCGTCCACACCGGTGACAACCGCACGGGTGAGGGCGCCGGCGACGACGAGGCGATCAACGTCAACCTCGCGGGTCTGCCCGCCGACATCGACAAGATCGTCTTCCCGGTCTCCATCTACGACGCGGAGAACCGCTCGCAGAACTTCGGCCAGGTCCGCAACGCCTACATCCGCATCGTGAACCAGGCCGGCGGCACCGAGATCGCGCGCTACGACCTCTCCGAGGACGCGGCGACCGAGACCGCCATGGTCTTCGGCGAGCTGTACCGCAACGGCGCGGAGTGGAAGTTCCGCGCCGTCGGCCAGGGCTACGCCTCCGGCCTGGTGGGCATCGCCCAGGACTTCGGTGTGAACGTCTGATCCGCACCGCCCGCGCGAAGCCCCCGTCCGACCGGCCGGGGGCTTCGGCGTTCTCGGTACGGAGATCCCCGGGACCGCCCGACTACCCTGCGGCCATGCGCCTCGATCCGCTCGCCCTCACCCCCGACCACGACATCCCGGGTCCCCTGCTCACCGAGCTGACCGCGCTCTACGCGTCCGCCCGGGCCTTCCACGCCCTCAGCGGCGAGTTCCCCGACCCGGACGACATCCGTCCGGAGCAGGTGGCGGCGGCGCTCGCGGACGAACTGGCCCAGCCGGGCGCGGAGGTGTCCCTGGCCCGCAGCGAGGGACGGCTCGTCGGGGTCGTCGTGACCCTGGACCGCCATCCCGACCCGGCCGACCCGGACCCGTGGATCGGGCTGCTGCTGGTGGACGCGCGGGAGCGGCGCCAGGGACACGGGCGCGAGCTGGCGACGGCCGTCGAGGAACGGTTCCGGGCCGCCGGGCGGAGCGCCGTGCGCCTCGCCGTCCTCGACGCCAACCCCGAGGGCCTCGCCTTCTGGACCGCCCTCGGCTACGAGGTCCTCGGCCGCCGCCGCGACCGCGGACTCGGCCGCCCCTGCACCGTGCTGCGCAAGCCGCTGCGGGGTTAGGGCCGTTCCGGGACGGCCCGGGTCCGGTCCGGCCCGTTCCGTGCCGTTCCGGGGTGGGTCCGGTCAGCGGTGGGCCGGCTTGCCGTCCCCGTACAGCCAGTCCCGCCAGATCGCGCCGAAGTCCTTGTCCGGCGCCCGGCTCTCCACGTACGCAGTGAACTCCGCCGTGTCCGCGTTGGCGTGGCGGTGGGCGGCCGCCCAGCCCTGGACGATGTCGTAGAACGTGTCGTCGCCGACGGTCTGCCGGATCTTCTGAAGGACCATCGCGCCACGCCAGTACACGGGCGGGTCGGAGATGTGCGCCGCGCCGGACGGCTTCGCGGGCGGGAACGCCCAGATCGCCGCGTCCGCCTCCGCGGTGTCGAAGTAGTCGCCGTCGTAGAGCGCGTCGAACGTGTCCTGGGCGCTGTCGCCGCCCTGGTCCTCCTGCCACAGCCACTCCGCGTAGGTCGCGAAGCCCTCGCTCAGCCACATGTCCCGCCAGGTCCTGGGGGTGACGGAGTTGCCGTACCACTGGTGGACGAGTTCGTGGACGAGGGTGTCGACGTCGAGGACACCGGGGAAGACCGGCCGGTTCTGGGTCTCCAGGGCGTAGCCGACCTCGTCCTGACGGTCGACGATCACCCCGGTGGAGGAGAACGGGTACGGGCCGAAGTTGGTCTCGGCCCACTCCATCACCTCCGGGAGCTTCGCCAGCACGGCGCGGCTCTCCTTCGCGCGGTCCGGGGTCACGGCGACGTACGCGGGCAGGGCGCCGGCGACGGTGGAGCGGCCGACCTCGTAGCGGCCGATGGCGACCGTGGCGACATGGCTCGCCATGGGTTCGGCCGTGTGCCACCTGAAGGTGGTCCGGCCGCCCGCGGTGGTCTCACCGGCCTGCTCCCCGTTGGAGACCGCGGTCAGGCCCTTCGGCACGGTGACGGCGATGTCGTACGTCGCCTTGTCGCAGGGGTGGTGGTTGCCGGGGAACCAGGTCATGGACCCCGCGGGCTCGCCGAGCGCGAGCGCCCCGTCGGTGGTGGGCAGCCAGCCCTCCTTCGAGCCGTCCTGGTCGGTGAGGGTGACCGGGGTGCCCGCGTAGCGGACCGCGACCTGGAAGGTCTCGCCGTCGCGGAGGACGTCGGGCGGGCGGACGGTCAGCTCCTGCCCGGCCCGGTTCCAGCGCGCCGTCTCGCCCTCGACGGTGACCGCCCGGACGTCCAGACCCTTGAGGTCCAGATCGAAGGCGGAGAGGTCCTGGGTGGCGCGGGCCGTGATGCCGGCGGTGCCGGTGAGCCGGCGGCTGCCGGGGTCGTAGGCGAGCCGCAGGTCGTAGTGGGTGACGTCGTAGCCGCCGTTGCCCGCCTTCGGGAAGTACGGATCGCGCGCTCCGGCGCCGCCCGGCGTGCCCTGGACCCCACCGCCGTCGCACGCGGCGAGGACGAGAGCGAGCACCAACGCGGGCACGACAGGCGCGGATCGGGACATGTCAGCGATCCTATGAGGGCGTGGCACCATCATTCACGTGCTCGACATCGGCTACGCCCTCTCCAACCGCTTCCCGGACCCGCCCCAGACGGACTACCGCCGCGCGGACGTCCATGCGCTGCGGCACGACCTGTTCTGCGGTGACGTCTATCTGGCGGACACCGAGAAGGACCGGGAGCTGTCCACAGCCTGGGGATGGGTGCCGGTGCTCGACTTCGCGTGGGCGCTGTGCGACATCGTGGAGCGCGTCGACCAGGACCCGGCGGGCTCCCGTGCCTCCCGCCCGCAGCACGCGGAACTGGACTTCACCGAGTCCACCGACCGCATGCTCTTCGAGCGCCGCTTCGGCTGGGTGGACATCGAGTCCGACTGGATGCCGGCCGAGGAACCCCCGCTGACCTTCTCCCACACCGAACTGCGCCGCGAGGCACGGGACTTCCTGCACGACCTGATCGCCGACCTGGTCGACCTGCACGACGACCTGGGCGAGAACCCGGCGATCTGGACCCTCCAGGCCCGCTTCCCCCGGCTGGGCTGAGCCCGCACCGGCCGCCCGGCGCCGCCCCGGCCCCTGGCCCTCCGGCCCCCGGGCCCTCAGCCCTCAGCCCTCCACGCGGATCCCCAACTCCGCCGCCAGCACCGGTGCCAGATCCAGCAGCTGCCCCGTGCTGATCACCGCTCCGCGCAGCCGGTCCACCCCGCGCGCGATCTCCAGCGAGGCGACCCCGCGCAGGTCCACGTCCGTCAGGGTCGCCGCGCCGAAGTCCACACCCTTCAGCGCGCAGTCCACGAACTCCACGCGCTCCAGCCGGGCACCCCCGAAGTCCGGCTCGACCAGGACGCAGCCCTCGAAGACGACGTCCTTCAGCCGGGCCTTGCGCAGGTTGAGGTAGTCGATCTTCCCGCCCCTGACCACCACCCGCTCCAGCACCGAACCGTGCAGCTGCACCCCGCCCAGCCGCGCGTCCACCAGCTCCACGTCCCGCAGCGTCGACTCGGCGAGGTCGGTGCCGACACCCCGGATGCCGGTCAGGACCGAGTCCAGGATCCGGGCGTGGTGCAGTCGCGTCTCGTCCAGCGCGCAGCCGTTCAGCGCGCAGTCCATGAAACGCGCGCCCGCGCCGTCCTGGCCGGTGAAGTCCTCCGGCCCGAACTCCAGCCCGTCGTAGTCCCCGTCGGGCTCCAGAGCGCCCCCGCCGTACGGCTCCAGCGGCGGCAGCCGCACCTCCGGCCGCCGCGCGCCCGCGCGCCGGGAGCCGCCCGCCGTACCGGACCCGCTCCGCCCGGCTGCCCTGCCCGCCCCGCCCGCACCTGTCCTCGCCATGCCCCCATCCTGCACCGCGCCACTGACATCCCGGACGACCCTCACCACCGCCGCCCCTTGACCTCAAGTGCGATCGAGGTCGAAGAGTGGGCCCCGGGCCACTGCCCCGCCCCCGAACCCGCTTCGGCCCCGAGCCCGCCTTCGGCCCCGAATCCGACCTCGGACTCGAACCCGACCTCGGACTCGAACCCGCCTCCGGCCCAGACCCCGACGGGAAGTCCCCATGCACGCCATCCGGCTCCACGCCTTCGGTCCCGCCGAGAACCTCGTCCACGAGCAGGTCGAGGACCCGCTGCCCGCCCCCGGTCAACTGCGCGTCGCCGTCGCCGCGGCAGGCGTCCACCTGCTCGACACCACCCTGCGCGAGGGATTCCGCGGCCCGCTGCCCGAGCTGCCCGCCCTGCCCACCGTCCCCGGCCGCGAGGTGGCCGGCACGGTCGAGTCCCTCGGCGAGGGCGTCGCGGACCACTGGCTCGGCCGACGCGTGGTCGCGCACCTCGGCTTCGCCCCCGGCGGCTACGCCGAACTGGCCGTCACCGACGTCGACCGCGTCCACGAGATCCCCGCGAACCTGGACTTCGCCCAGGCCGTCGCCATGATCGGCAGCGGGCGTACGGCGATGGGGATCGTCCAGTCCACCGACCTCGGCCCCGACTCGGTCGTCCTGGTCCCGGCGGCCGCGGGCGGCATCGGCAGCCTGCTCGTGCAGTACGCCCGGAACGCCGGCGCCACCGTCGTCGGCCTCGCGGGCGGCCCGCGCAAGGTGGCCCGGGTGCGGGCGTCCGGCGCCGACCTCGCCGTCGACTACACGGACCCCGCCTGGCCCGGCAAGGTCCGCGCCCACCTCGGCGGGCGCCCGGTGACCGTCGTCTTCGACGGTGTCGGCGGCGAGGTCGCCCGCGAGGCCGTCGCGCTGCTCGGCCCCGGCGGCCGGCACCTCGTCTTCGGCTGGTCGTCGCAGCTCCTGCGAGGCGGCGGCGCCCTCCTCGTCGAGGGCGTCTCCGAACAGGTCCTCGGCCCGGCCATGACCCGCCGCACCGGCGGACCCCATCCGCTGCGCACCCTCGAACTGCGTGCCCTCGCCGAGGCCGCCGCCGGCCGCCTCACCCCCGTCGTACAGCGTTTTCCGCTTGCCGAGGCCGCCGCCGCACACCGCGCCCTGGAAACCCGGAACACGATCGGAAAGGTGGTCCTGGAGCCATGACCGGGCACGGCGCACACCGAGATGCGACCCCTGCCGAACCATGGTCTTCTGGCCAGATGAGTGGCCCCCGGACGGGTGAGACCACCACCTCCCTGGACGCGGACCCGCGCCGCTGGTGGGGTCTGGTGGTGATCGCGCTCGCCCAGCTCATGGTCGTCCTGGACGCGACGATCGTGAACATCGCGCTCCCCTCCGCGCAGCGCGCGCTGGGCATGTCCGACGGCAACCGCCAGTGGGTCATCACGGCGTACACCCTCGCCTTCGGCGGTCTGCTCCTGCTCGGCGGCCGCGTCGCCGACATCGTGGGCCGCAAGCGCACGTTCGTCATCGGTCTCGTCGGCTTCGCCGCCGCCTCCGCGTTCGGCGGCGCGGCCACCGGCTCCGGGATGCTCTTCGGCGCCCGCGCCCTCCAGGGCGCCTTCGCCGCCCTCCTGGCCCCCTCCGCGCTCAGCCTCCTCACCACGACCTTCACCGACCCCAAGGAACGCGGCAAGGCCTTCGGCATCTACGGCGCCCTGGCCGGCAGCGGGTCCGCGATCGGCTTCATCGTCGGCGGACTGCTCACCGAGTACCTGAACTGGCGCTGGTGCCTCTACGTCAACGTGCCCATCGCGATCGTCGCCGTCCTCGGCGCCGTCGTCCTGCTGCGCGACAGCCCCGGCCACGCCGGTGCCCGCCTGGACGTCCCCGGTGTGCTGCTCGGCTGCGGCGGCCTCGTCTCGGTCGTCTACGGGTTCAGCGAGGCGAACCCGCGCGGCTGGACCGACCCGCTGGTCCTGACGCTGTTCGCGGTGGGCGTCGCGCTCCTCGCGGCCTTCGTGTGGTGGCAGGGCCGGGCCCCCGTACCGCTGCTGCCCCTGCACATCGTCCGGGACCGCAACCGGGCCGGCTGCTTCCTGACCATGGCCCTCGCGGTCATCGGCATGTTCGGCCTGTTCCTGTTCATGACCTACTACCTCCAGGTCATCCTCGGCTACTCGCCCGTGGAGACGGGCCTGGCCTTCCTGCCGCTGACCGTCGCGATCATCATCGGCTCCACCCAGATATCCGCCCGGCTGCTGCCGCGCGTGGCCCCGCGGATGCTGATGGTCCCCGGCATGGTCCTGGCCGCGAGCGGCATGCTCGTGCTCACCCGGATGACGGTCGACTCCTCCTACCCCACCGAGATCCTGCCCGCGCTGGTCCTCATGGGCCTCGGCATGGGGCTGACCTTCATGCCGGTGTTCTCCACCGCCACCGCGGGGGTCGCCCCCCGCGACGCCGGCGTCACCTCGGCCACCGTCAACACCTCGCAGCAGGTGGGCGGCTCCATCGGCACGGCCCTGCTCAACACCGTCGCCACCACCAGCGGCGCCGCGTACATCACGGCGCATCTGCGCAACCCCGCCCAGAAGGACCTGATCGTGCGCGAGGGCATCGTCCACGGCTACACCGTCGCCATCTGGTGGGCCGCCGGCATCATGCTGCTGGCCGGCCTGGTCGCGGGCCTGATGGTGACGGCGAAGCCGCCCGCCCGCGAGCTCCCGGCGCGGGCGCCGGTCCCCGAGTCGGCGGCCTGACCGGCCCGCGCGGCCGGCCCCGCGCCCCGCCAGGACGACCGACGGCCGCCTCAGCGCCGTCCCGCGCCGCCCCGGTGCCGTCCCGAGGCCTCAGCGCCGTCCCGAGGCCTCAGTGGCGCCCCGCCACCCGGTCCGCCATCCGGGCCAGCCGGGAGGACCGCGCGCCGTGCGTCTCCCGCTCGCGCCGGTCCGCCGCCCGGTAGGTGGCGTACATCCCCTGCACGCCCAGCCACCGCAAGGGCTCCGGCTCCCACCGGCGGACCTTGTGGCCCACCCACGGCAGCTCCGTCAGCTCCGTGCGCCCGCCCTGGCCGGAGTCCTGCTGCACGAGATCGCTCAGCGTGCGGGCCGCGAGGTTGGCGGTGGCGACGCCCGAACCGACGTAACCGCCCGCCCAGCCGAGCCCCGAGGACCGGTCCAGGGTGACCGTCGCGCACCAGTCACGGGGCACGCCCAGCACACCCGACCAGGCATGTTCGACCCGTACCCCGGCCAGCGTCGGGAAGAAGTCCACGAGGATCCCGCGCAGCGCCTCGACGGTCGCCGCCTGGGTCCGTCCGTCGTTGTCGGTCCTCGACCCGAAGCGGTACGGGACGCCCCGCCCGCCCAGCGCGATCCGGCCGTCGGCGGTGCGCTGCGCGTACATGTACGCGTGCGCCATGTCGCCCAGCGTCTCCCGCCCGTCCCAGCCCACCGACTCCCACTGCGCGGCCGTCAGCGGCTCGGTCGCGATCATCGAGGAGTTCATCGGCAGCCAGGTCCGGCGCTGCCCCTTCAGCGAGGCGGTGAACCCCTCCGTGCAGCGCAGCACATAGGGTGCGCGGACGGTCCCGTACGGGGTGACCGCGTGCTTCGGCCGGATCTCCGTCACCGGCGTCGACTCGTGCAGGGTCACGCCCAGCGCCTCCACGGCGGCCGCCAGCCCCTTGACCAGCTTCACCGGGTGCACCCGCGCCCCGTGCGGCGTCCAGGTCGAACCGACCGCGTCCGCGACCCGTATCCGCTCGGCCGTCTCCCGGGCGCCGTACAGCTCCCGGTCCTTCTCGCCGAACGCCAGTTCCCCCGCGTGGAACGCCTTCAGCCGCGCGAGCTGGGCCGGCGTGCGCGCGACCTCCAGCACCCCGCCCCGGTGGACGTCCGCCTCGATGCCCTCGTCCGCGACGACCCGGACGACCTCGTCGACGGTGTCGTTCATGGCCCGCTGCAACCGCGCGGCCGCCTCGTGCCCGTGCAGCTTCGCGTACCGGTCGCGGCCCGCGATGCCGTTGTACAGCCAGCCCCCGTTGCGGCCCGAGGCGCCGTACCCGCAGAACTTCTGTTCGAGGACGGTGATCCGCAGGAACGGAGCGGCCTTCTTCAGGTAGTACGCGGTCCACAGGCCCGTGTACCCGCCCCCGACGATCACGACGTCCGCGGAGGCGTCCCCGGCCAGCGGCTCCCGCCGCGCCGGAAGACCGTCGTCCGCGTACCAGAACGAGATGCCGCCGTTCACGACGCTGCCGCCCGAGTTGTTCATGTCCGGGACGTTAACCCCTGTACTCGGCCACTGTCTCCTTCGGATTCCGTGCTTTTCCCGCGCCCTCCGGTCAGCGGGAAGCAGGCCAGCCCGATCAGCGCCGAGACGAAATGTCCGACGTCGGTGAAGGTGCGGCCGACCACGAGCGGGACCCCGTACCAGACGAGCACGACGGCGAGATACGCGTACCGCCAGGGCGCGGCGATCCGGTAGGTGAGCACCGCGACCACCCCCGCCAGCGCGTAGCTCACGCCCACGTCGAGGGTGTCGACCGCCGAGGGCGGCGCCATCCCGTCCCGGATCGCCCGCAGCAGCACGCCCTCGCTGATCAGCGTCGCCAGTACGTGCGCGGCCACGCACACCGCCAGCCAGCGCAGCGTGCCCAGCCAGCGCTCGGCCTGCGCGTGGAAGACGGAGTACAGCACGACGTACGGCCACCAGAACCCGCCGGCGATCCACATGGCGCTGGCGATCAGCACCCGCACCGGGTTGTCCGACAGTTCGTGGAGGTTCGTCGACCGCTGCCGCAGGAACTGTTCCTCGAACTCCGGCGACATGTGGTGCAGGGCGACCGTGGTGACGAACAGGATCGCCAGCCACACGTACGTACCGGGCGCGCTGCGCACGTACGCCCGCACCCGGCGCAGGGCCTCGCCTCCGCTGATTCGCATGAGCCGATTCACACACGTCGGTACCGTCCGGAGCGTGATCGACATTCCGAACAAAACGTCGGCGGCATCAGGGCCTGTCCGGCGGATCATGCCGCAGACGCGGGGTCTGACACGCCCATCTGCGGCGTTGTCGTCACTCGCCGACGTCCCCCAGCCTTCGGCCGGGAGGTGCCCCCACCGCGTCGACTCCCTCCTCCGCCTTGCAGCTGAACGCGCCAGACCCCGCTCGCCTGGGCCGATACGGCACCGTTGCTTTGCTGCGACTTGATCCGCCGGACAGGCCCTAGGCTCGCGGACATGATCCGTACCGCCGTGCCCGCCGACGTCCCCGTCCTCCACAGCCTGATCCGTGAACTCGCCGAGTACGAGAAGGCCCCGCAGGAGGCCCGGGCCACACCGGAGCAGCTCCACGAGGCGCTGTTCGGCGAGCGCCCCGCCGCCTTCGCCCTCGTCGCCGAGGACGACGCCGGCGGCGGGACGGTCGGCTTCGCCCTGTGGTTCCTGAACTTCTCCACCTGGCGCGGCGTCCACGGCATCTACCTGGAGGACCTGTACGTCCGCCCCATGGCCCGCGGCGCGGGCCACGGCAAGGCCCTGCTGACGGAACTCGCCCGCATCTGCGTGGAGCGCGGCTACCAGCGCCTCGAGTGGTCGGTCCTGAACTGGAACCGCCCCGCGATCGACTTCTACGACTCGCTCGGCGCCCTTCCCCAGGACGAGTGGACGACGTACCGCCTGACGGACGAGGCGCTGACCAAGCTGGGGACCCAGGAGTAGCCCCGCGCCCCCAGACGCCGAAAGCCCAGGTCAGAATCGTCTGACCTGGGCTCTTCCGGAGCCCCCTGTCGGATTCGAACCGACGACCTTCGCTTTACAAGAGCGGTGCTCTGGCCAGCTGAGCTAAGGAGGCGTGCGCGTGCGCCGGACGCACGTGCCCGTGCAGTGTACCCACGTCGCGGGGGCTCTCCGTCGAAAATTTCCGCGAAGTTCACAGTCGTCCGGGTACTGACAGATCGGGTGGCCGGGAGGTAGCGTCCAGAACCGGTTCACTCGTGTGGACTACACCAACCACCTTCCTACAACGGATCGTCCGGCACGTTCCTGCCGGTAGAAGGGGGCCCATTCACCATGGCCACTGTCTCGTTCGACAAGGCGACCCGGATCTACCCGGGTTCCGAGAAGCCCGCCGTAGACGCACTCGAGATCGAGATCGAGGACGGCGAGTTCCTCGTTCTGGTCGGTCCGTCCGGCTGCGGCAAGTCCACCTCGCTCCGGATGCTCGCGGGGCTCGAGGACGTGAACGCCGGCGCCATCCGCATCGGTGACCGTGACGTCACCCACCTGCCGCCCAAGGACCGGGACATCGCGATGGTGTTCCAGAACTACGCGCTGTACCCGCACATGACGGTCGCCGACAACATGGGCTTCGCGCTCAAGATCGCCGGCGTCAACAAGGCGGAGATCCGGCAGAAGGTCGAGGAGGCCGCGAAGATCCTCGACCTGACCGAGTACCTGGACCGCAAGCCGAAGGCGCTCTCCGGCGGTCAGCGCCAGCGTGTCGCCATGGGCCGCGCCATCGTGCGCGAGCCGCAGGTCTTCCTCATGGACGAGCCGCTGTCCAACCTGGATGCCAAGCTCCGTGTGTCGACCCGTACGCAGATCGCCTCGCTCCAGCGCCGTCTGGGCATCACGACCGTCTACGTCACCCACGACCAGGTCGAGGCCATGACGATGGGCGACCGCGTGGCGGTCCTCAAGGACGGTCTGCTCCAGCAGGTCGACTCCCCGCGCAACATGTACGACAAGCCCGCCAACCTCTTCGTGGCCGGCTTCATCGGCTCCCCGGCGATGAACCTGGTCGAGGTCCCGATCACCGACGGCGGCGTGAAGTTCGGCAACAGCGTGGTGCCGGTCAACCGCGAGGCGCTGAAGGCCGCCGCCGACCGCGGCGACCGCACGGTCACCGTCGGCGTGCGCCCCGAGCACTTCGACGTGGTCGAGCACAACGGCGCCGCCGCCTCCTCGCTGTCGAAGGACACCGAGGACGCCCCGGCCGGTCTCGCGGTCTCCGTGAACGTCGTCGAGGAGCTCGGCGCCGACGGCTACGTCTACGGCGCGGCCGAGGTCAGCGGCGAGGTCAAGGACCTGGTGGTCCGCGTCGGCGGCCGTCAGGTGCCGGACAAGGGCGCGCAGCTGCACGTCGTGCCGCGGCCGGGCGAGATCCACGTGTTCTCCACCTCCACGGGCGAGCGCCTCACCGACTGACCGCACACCGCCCGGGACGGCAACTCCCGGATGATTCACCCAGGCTGACGAACCGGGCCCCGCGCACCACCGCGGGGCCCTTTTCGTTGCCGCCGAATACCCCGGCAAAACACCCTTTTCGAGTGATGTACGTCAACCCCCTACCCCAAAAGAGGAGCTTTCTCATCCCCCGAACCGGTGACTAAATGTCGCCAAATCATTACCGGGCGCTACCCTCACACGCGTGAAGCACTCCACCTCCCAACAGCCGCGACGCGACCACCGGGGCCCCGCCCGCCGGATCGGCCGCACCCTCGCCCTCGTCCTGCCCGTCGTCCTGGTGCTCTCCGGGACCCTCGCGGTCACCCGAGTCAACTGGTCGGGGAACCCCTCGAACTCGGTGCTCACCGCGTCCGACGTCTCCACCGCGGGCGGCGCCTCGCGCTCCGTGGTCCGCGCACCGCAGGACCTGCTGCGCGACCGGCTGCTGACCCAGTTGCAGGACAAGGACCCGGGCGTCGTCCTCACGCACCTCCAGGAGGCCGTCAACGGCCACCCGTCGCTCGCCGAGCACTGCGTCTCCATCGCCCGCGCCCTGGGCCGTGCCGCGGTGCGCATCTACGGCGCCCCGCGGGCCCAGTCGTACGCGCGCCCCGTCTGCGACACCTCCTTCGCGTCGGGGGTGGCGGCCGGCCACAGCTGAACCCGACCCCGCGGCCGGCCGCCCCGCGCGGCGGGCGGCCGGTGACGGCCGGCCGAGGACCGATCGCCGGTCCGGGCCCCGGGCGGGGCGCCGCGTACAGTTCGGGCATGACCGATCCGCACGCCGCGTCCCGCCCCACGCAAGCCGTCATCCTGGCCGGGGGCCAGGGTTCCCGGCTGCGCCCCTACACCGACGACCGGCCCAAGCCGATGGTGGAGATCCCCGGCACGGGGACGCCGATCATCGGCCATCAGCTCGTCTGGCTCGCCGAGGAGGGCGTGACGGACGTGGTGGTCAGCTGCGGCCACCTCGCCGACGTCCTCCAGAAGTGGCTGGACTCGGCCGACCTGCCGGTGAACGTCACGACGGTCGTCGAGACCGAGCCGCTCGGCCGCGGTGGCGGTCTGAAGTACGCGGCCGCCCGTCTCCCGCACCCTGACCGGTCCTGGTACGCGACGAACGGCGACATCTGGACCCGTTTCTCGCTGCGCGACATGGCGGACTTCCACACCGAGCGCGACGCCGTCGCGACCCTCGCCCTGGCCCGCCCGCGCATCCCCTGGGGCGCGGTGAAGACCGACGGCTTCGGCCACATCACCGACTTCATCGAGGCCCCGCCGACGACGAACGAGATCAACGCGGGCGTCTACGTCTTCTCCCCGGAGTTCGCCGATCTGCTCCCCGCGCGGGGCGACCACGAGCGCACCACGTTCCCGCATCTGGCGCGCGAACGCCGCCTGGCGGGCTTCCCGATCCCGCAGGGCGCCTACTGGCGGGCGATCGACACGGCGAAGGACCTGACCGAGGCCGCGCGTGAACTGGCCGCTCTGGGCCGCTGAGAGGCCTCCCGGAAGCTCTCCCCGCCCCCCCGGACGCCCCTTTCCCGGGTCAGGGACGCACACAGCTCGTACGACGCCGCACAAGCCCGTGCGACGCCCGTACAGCGCCCGTACAGCGCCCGTACGACGACGGGGCCCCGCACGTCATCCGTGCGGGGCCCCGTCGTCGTGACGGTCGTAGCCCTAGCCGAGCAGGCCGCCGACCAGGCCGGACTGGCCGGCGGAGGAGGAGCCCGAACCGCCGCCCGAGCCGCCGGAGCCACCCGAGCCGCCGGATCCGCCGGAGCCGCCCGAGCTGCTGGAACCGCTGGATCCACTGGGCGAGCCGCTGCCGCCGGACGAGGGACCGGAGCTGGTGCTCGGGGCGCCGCCGGACGAGGTGGACTGCTGGGACGGCGCCTGGCCGGTCGTGCTCTGGCTCTGCCGCCGGCTGGGCGCGCCGGTGGTGGCGTCGCTGCCGGTGTCGCGGGTGGCGTCCGGGGTGGTGGCGGTGTCGCTGGAGGGGCTGGCCGCACCGGAGGGGGCGTCGTGGGTCGGCGCGCTGGAGGAGGGCGACGGCTTCTGCCGGTGCTTGCGCTTGGCCGGGTCCTGCGGGAGCGGCGAACCCGGCAGTTCGTTGCGCGGGGCCTCGCCGGGGCCGGGGACCACGACCCGGTCGGCGTCGCGGACCGCACCGCCGAGCAGGGAGCCGACGAGCAGGGTGAGGCCCACGGCGACGGCCGTGACGAGGGCGCCGCGGCGCAGGACGTACCGGCGCAGTTCCCAGATGTCCGAGCGGGGTCCGAGGCGGCGCCAGGCACCGGCCGCGAGGCGTCCGTCGATCGAGTAGACGGGCGCGCCCGCGATGATCAGCGGGGACCAGGCGGCGAGACAGATGATGTCGGGCGCGTCGTAGACCGGGACCGTCTTCCAGCTGACGGTCACGAGGAGCGCGGCGGACAGCGCGGCGCCGACCACCGCGGTGACCCGCTGCCAGCAGCCGAGGAACGTCAGGACGCCCACGACGACCTGGAGGAAGGCGATGACCAGGCCGGAACCGACCGGGTGCTGGAGCGCGAACTGGCGCAGCGGCTCGGCGACTTCCCAGGGGTGCAGGGTGTCGAGCCACTTGACCATGGAGCCGCGCTTGCCGCCGTCGAAGTAGAGCGGGTCGCAGAGCTTGCCCATGCCGGCGTACACCGAGATGAAGCCGAGGAAGATGCGCAGCGGGAGCAGGACCACGCCGAGGTTCATCCGGCGGCCGGGGAAGTAGGCGTGCCGTGACGGGTCGTCGGCGCGCCGCCCGGAGCGCGAACCGTGCCGCGCCCCGCCCGCCGCCTCGATGTCGTCGTACGCGTCCTCGAACCGCCCGTCGTCGTAGGCGGGTTCGCGGTGCCCGGGACCGCCGTAGGCGGGTGCGCCGTGACCGGGGCCGGCGTGCGCGGGCCGTCCGTAGGCGGGTTCGTCGTAGGCGCTGCCGACCGTGCGCATGTGAGGCAGGAGGCGGGCCCCGGCGGGCATACCGTCGCCCGAGGTGCGCTGGGCGCCGACGACGGGGGTCTCCAGGGTCTGGTCCAGCTCGTCGTACCCGCCGCCGTAACCGCCGTAGCCGCCGTAGCCGCCACCGGGTCGGCCCGGGGCCGCCGTCGTCGGGTCGACGCGCGGGATGACCTGGGTGGCCCCGGCGTCGGCGGAGGGCTGCTCGCCGTGCCGGACGCTGCCGGCCCGCACGGCCTGGAGGAGGCGGTGGGCGCCGGTGTCGTCGGGGGCGGACCTGCCGCTCCAGACGACCGCGCGGCGACGGGTTCCGGCGCCGCCCGCCGCGGGCGCCTGGGCGGTGCCCACGCCGACGCTCAAGTGCCGTGCGATCCGCGGTGATTGGGCGCGTCTCGCCGACGTGCCCAGCTGGACGCGGAAGCTCGCGTGATTGACGATGACCTGCGCCGGATCGCTCGGCACCTTCACCATGCTCAGCGCGGGAGCGTCGTCGTATCCCGACGAGCGGTCCCCCGTGGGTGTGCGGGGTGTTCTGGTGTCCACACTCATCTAACCGAGTGACGTGGAGTTAGGACACTGCTTTGACCGGGCGGATCTGTCCGGACCCCGTCAAGGTTGTCCTCGTCGCCCGGATTGCCCCGAGTGAGTGACAGGGGCGGACGTCCGTTCGGACGGCGTTCCGGCCCGGCCCGAGGCACGCGTCGGACGCGCCCCGGACCTGTCTCCGCCCCGCACCGGGCCCGCGCCGGTCCTGCCCCGGACCTGCGTCCGGTCGATCTCAGGCGCGGCGCCGGGCCGCCTCGTACAGCACGACACCCGCCGCGACACCCGCGTTCAGCGACTCCGCGCCACCGGGCATCGGGATCCGCACCCGGAAGTCGCAGGTCTCGCCGACCAGCCGGGACAGTCCCTTGCCCTCGCTGCCGACGACGATGACGACCGGGCCGCCCAGCGCCTCCAGGTCGCCCACCTCGGCCTCGCCGTCGGCGGCCAGGCCGACCACGGTGAGACCGGACTTCTTGTACGCCTCCAGGGCGCGCGTGAGGTTGGTGGCGCGGGCCACCGGGGTACGCGCGGCCGTACCGGCCGACGTCTTCCACGCACCGGCGGTCATACCGGCGGCGCGCCGCTCGGGCACCACGACGCCGTGGCCGCCGAAGGCGGAGACGGACCGTACGACGGCACCGAGGTTGCGCGGGTCGGTGACGCCGTCGAGGGCGACGATGAGCGGATCGGCGCCCTCGTCGTAGGCGGCGGCCACCAGGTCCTCGGGGTGGGCGTACTCGTACGGCGGGACCTGGAGGACCAGGCCCTGGTGGTTGAGCCCGTTCGTCATCCGGTCGAGCTCGGGACGGGGGGCCTCCATGAGGTTGATCCCGCCGCGCTCGGCCGCGAGCTGGAGCGCCTCGCGCACCCGCTCGTCGTTGTCGATGAACTGCTGGACGTAGAGCGTGGAGGCGGGCACGCCCTCACGCAGCGCCTCGACCACGGGGTTGCGCCCGACGACCATCTCGGACGTGCCCTTGCCGCCGCGGCCGCGCACCACGGGACGGCGGGCGACCTGCTTCGCCTTCGCGGTGGCGATGCGGTTCTTCTTGTGCTTCTTGCGCATCTCGGCGGGCGGGGTCGGGCCCTTGCCCTCCAGGCCCTTGCGTCGCTGGCCGCCACTGCCGACCTGCGCGCCCTTCTTGCCGGACATGCGGCGGTTGTTAGCGGCCATGACCTACCTGTCTGTGCGGGGCGACGCGGCGCGTGCGCCCGCGTCGAAGCGTGTACGTCTATGAAGTGTGCCGCCCGGAGGCCCGGACGGCACAATCGATCACGTGGGCGATCGGGTGGGGTCAGCGCGGGCCGAGGCTCCAGCGCGGCCCCTGCGGACCGTCCTCGATGACGAGTCCGGACTGGTTGAGCTGGTCGCGGATGGCGTCCGCGGTGGCCCAGTCCTTGCGGGTCCGGGCCGCCTCGCGCTGGTCGAGGACCAGTCGTACGAGGCTGTCGACGACGCCGTGCAGATCGTCGCCCCGGTCCGTCTCCTCGGCCCAGTGCGGGTCGAGCGGGTCGAGCCCGAGGACGCCCAGCATGGCGCGCACCTCGGCGAGACGGGCGACCGCCGCTTCCTTGTCGTCGGCGGCGAGCGCGGAGTTGCCCTGCCGGACGGCGGTGTGCACGACGGCGAGCGCCTGCGGCACGCCCAGGTCGTCGTCCATCGCCTCGGCGAAGGCGGGCGGCACCTCGGCGGCGGGTTCGACGACCCCGCCCGCCTTCTCCACGACCCGCTGCACGAAGCCCTCGATGCGCGCGAACGCCGACTCGGCGTCGCGCAGGGCCTCCTCGCTGTACTCGATCATGGAGCGGTAGTGCGGGGTGCCGAGGTAGTAGCGCAGCACGATCGGGCGCCAGTCCTTGACCATCTTGGAGACGAGGACCGAGTTCCCGAGCGACTTGGACATCTTCTCGCCGGCCTTGGTGACCCAGGCGTTGTGCACCCAGTACCGGGCGAACTCGTCGCCGAACGCCTTGGCCTGGGCGATCTCGTTCTCATGGTGCGGGAAGATCAGGTCGAGCCCGCCGCCGTGGATGTCGAAGGCGGAACCGAGGTACTTGTGCGCCATGGCGGAGCACTCCAGGTGCCAGCCCGGGCGCCCGCGCCCCCACGGCGTCTCCCAGCTCGGCTCGCCGGGCCTGACCGACTTCCACATGGCGAAGTCGCGGTGGTCCCGCTTGCCCGTCTCGCCCTCGCCCGAGGGCTGGCGGAGGTTGTCCAACTCCTGGTTGGAGAGCTGGAGATACCCCGGGAAGGAGCGCACGTCGAAGTAGACGTTGCCGTCTGCCTCGTAGGCGTGTCCGCGCTCGATGAGCCCGCGCATCATCTCGATCATCTCGGGCACGTGCCCGGTCGCCCGCGGCTCGTACGTGGGCGGCAGGCAACCGAGGGCCTGGTAGCCGTCGTTGAACGCGCGCTCGTTGTCGTAGCCGATGGACCACCAGGGGCGGTCCTGCTCGTGCGACTTCTTGATGATCTTGTCGTCGATGTCGGTGACGTTGCGGATGAACGTGACGTCGTAACCGCGGTAGGCGAACCAGCGGCGCATGATGTCGAAGTTCAGCCCCGACCGGATGTGTCCGATGTGGGGGGCCGCCTGAACGGTGGCACCACACAGGTAGATCGAGACACAACCCGGCTTGAGCGGGGCGAAGTCACGGATCTGCCGGGCGCTGGTGTCGTACAGGCGAATAGTCACCACTCCAGGGTAGTGGTCGTGAGGCAGTGCCCCGCGACCCTTCCGCCTTAATTCTCCCGGACGACGGGAGCACGCGAACCCGCGGACGCGCGGGGCGGAGCCCCCTCCCGGCCCTGCGTCCCGGCCGGGCCGGGTGCGTGGAGGGGAGGGCGGTCTCGGCCCGTACGGACCACCGGCGCCGTCCGGGCGGGCTCAGCCCGCGCGGACCACCAGCGCCGTCGCCACCGCCATCAGGCCTTCGCCGCGCCCGGGGAAGCCGAGCCCGTCCGTCGTGGCCCCGGACACCGAGACCGTCGCGCCGACCGCCTCGGACAGGACCTTCTGCGCCTCGTCGCGCCGCTTGCCGATCTTCGGGCGGGGCCCGACGACCTGGACGGCGACGTTGCCGATGACGAACCCGGCCTCGCGCACCAGCCGCGCGGCCTCGGTCAGCAGCGTCACCCCGGACGCCCCGGCCCACTCGGGCCGCCCGGTGCCGAAGTGCTGCCCCAGATCACCGAGCCCGGCCGCGGAGAACAGCGCGTTGCACGCGGCGTGGGCGACGACGTCCGCGTCGGAGTGCCCGGCCAGGCCCGGACCCTCGCCCTCCCACTTCAGACCGGCGCACCACAGCTCGCGCCCTTCCTCGAAGGCGTGGATGTCCGTACCGATCCCCACCTGCGGCAGCACGGGCACGTACGCCCCGGCGCCCCGGTCGGCACCGGACGTCCCGGAGAGCTCAGAAGCCATCGTTCAGCCTCCGGCGCGCCAGGACCGCCTCCGCCAGCACCAGGTCCAGCGGCCGGGTGACCTTGAAGGCCTCCTCGTGCCCGGGGACCACCACGACCGGCAGGCCGAGCCGCTCCACCATGCTCGCGTCGTCGGTGACGTCGTCGGTCACGGTCTCGTGGGCGCGCAGCAGCGTGGCCCGGTCGAAGCCCTGAGGAGTCTGGACGGCCCGCAGCCGCTTCCGTTCGGGCGTGCCGAGCACCGGCTCCGGCTCGCCCGCCACGGTCGCCGGCTCGACCTCCTTGACCGTGTCCGCGAGCGGCAGCGCGGGCACGACCGCGGCCGCGCCCTCCCGTACGGCCTCGATCACGGCGTCGACCGTGTCGACCGGCACCAGGGGCCGGGCGGCGTCGTGCACGAGCACGATGCCGCAGTCCGGCGGCAGCGCGTCGAGGCCGAGCTTCACCGACTCCTGGCGGGTCTCGCCGCCGGGGACGACGAGGAAGTCGGTCCGCTCCGGCAGCGCGTGCGCGTCGAGCAGCGACTTGACCTCGCCCGCGCCGTCGGGCGGCGCCACGACGACGACCAGGGAGACGGCGCGGGACGCGGCCATGGCGCGCGCGGCGTGGATGAGCATGGGGGTGCCGTTCAGCGCGCGGAGCGCCTTGGGTGCGCCCGGACCGAGGCGCACACCCCGGCCGGCGGCCGGGATCACGACGGCGGTACGGGTGGTCACAGCCGGGACTTCCGGAACGGCATCCGCGGTCGAAGGGCGCGAAACGTCAGACATCGGTTCCTGTCAGGTTTGTGTGCTCGGCCTACGTGGGTATGGCCACAGCGTGCCGGGCGCGACGCCTCGACCGGAACCCTTCCGTGACACCGGTCGAGCCAGCTGCCCGGGCCCGGCACACCAGTATCGGGGGAATTCCTCGTGGCGTACGGCATCCGAGTACGGCGTACGAAGAAATGCCGCAGCGCCCGGCGACAGAAGATACGTCATCGGGCACCGCGGCATTTCACTGTGCAGAGTGAGCGGCGTGCTGAGCAGGGCGGACGGTGCCGCCGCGCGTCAGGACGCGAGGACCTCGTCGAGCAGGGCCTCCGCCTTGTCCTCGTTCGTGTTCTCCGCGAGAGCCAGCTCGCTCACCAGGATCTGGCGGGCCTTGGCGAGCATGCGCTTCTCACCGGCGGAGAGTCCGCGCTCGCGCTCACGACGCCACAGGTCACGCACGACTTCCGCGACCTTGATGACATCGCCGGAGGCGAGCTTCTCCAGATTTGCCTTGTAGCGGCGTGACCAGTTCGTGGGCTCCTCGGCGTACGGAGCGCGCAGCACCTCGAAGACCCGGTCCAGCCCGTCCTGACCGACCACATCACGCACGCCGACGAACTCCGCATTGTCCGCTGGCACACGTACCGTCAGGTCGCCCTGGGCGACCTTCAGCACCAAGTAGGTCTTGTCCACGCCTTTGATCTGACGAGTTTCGATAGCCTCGATCAGCGCGGCCCCGTGATGGGGATAGACCACGGTGTCGCCAACCTTGAACGTCATGTGACAGGTACCCCTTCCGTGGCTATCCAGAGTAACACGGAAACGACGGGTTCTGAATGGCGTTTTCGCAGGTCAGGGCATATCTCGGGGCTTGACAACAGCAACAGGAACGTGCATCGCGGGCCGATCGGAAGCGGGTATTCGCAGGTCGGAGCGGCTGTCCAGGGGAAGGGAAACGCACACGTTACACACATCCGGAGGCCGCCCCAAGCGGCCGAACGTCCCTAAATGTCTGGTTCCATACGATCGACTTCCGCTACTCCGTTCGGTTGCCGGTGTCGACCGCGACACGATTCCGGAATTGATCACGGGGTGATCACGAGGGAAGATCGCAAGGGGAGATCACAAGTCCGGAGGAACGGCCGACCGACCACATCGGTGATCAATTCCGCCGCTTAGGGGCCTGCCACCACCAGGTATTCCGCCACGGAAAATCCGCAAGCCCGTCTAAGTGAATCTCGTACGACGGTGGGACCAATACGTTCCCGGTCGCTTCCGGCTCCGGAAAGCCGTCCGGGTACCGCCTGCTGAGCGAAGCCGGGCGCCCCGGGGGAGGGTCGGGTGCGGCGGCTCCGGAACGGCTCGGTAACCTAAGGCCGCTGACAGACACTTAGGGCGGCTTTAGGTACAGCTGCCCCTGCGTTCAAGGAGAAGCCGCCGCCGTGAGCAGCAGCCTTCGACGCGGCGCCCTCGCCGCCTCCGCCATCGCGTTCTCGATCGCCTCGCTCGCCGCGTGCGGCGCGGGCAACAGTTCCCAGACGCTGGAGGTCCAGCCCGACAACGCGGCGACGAGCGTCGGCGACATCAAGATCCAGAACGCTCTCGTCATCACCCAGCCCGGCACGGACACCTCGGGTCCCTCGGTGATCTCCGCGACCGTCTTCAACAGCGGCACCAGCGCCCAGACCCTGGACTCCATCAGCGTCGAGGGCGGCGGCAGCGCCAAGCTCTCCCCCGCCAAGGGCAGCGACAAGCTGAGCATCCCGGCGGGCGGCTCCCTGGTCCTCGGCGGCAAGGACAACGCCTCCGCGGTGCTCTCCGACGCCGCCGAGGCCGTCCAGAACGGCAACGTCCAGAAGATCACCTTCACCTTCAGCTCGACCGGCGCCGTGAACATCAGCGCCTTCGTCGTCCCGGCCGAGAGCTACTTCTCCTCCTGGGGCCCGAGCGACATCCCGAGCGTCACGCCGTCCGCCACCGAGGAGGCGTCGCCGGGCGAGTCGGCGTCCCCGAACGAGTCCGCCTCCCCGAACGAGTCGGCGTCCCCGAACGCGACCGCCACCGAGTCGGCGGCCGGCCAGTAGGCAGGCCCGGCCCGCGGGCCGGCCCGCGGGTCCGTCTCCGGGCGCGACCCGTGAGCGGTGCGCCGCGGGTCCGGCCCGTGCACGTGCGAGAAGGGCGGCACCCTCTCCGGGGTGCCGCCCTTCTCCGTGCGTACCGGATTCCTCCGGCCCGCCCCGACTCCCGACGGCTGTCTACGGCTCGAACTTGTAGCCGAGGCCGCGCACCGTCACCAGGTACCTCGGCGCACCGGGGTCCGGCTCGATCTTCGCGCGCAGGCGCTTGACGTGGACGTCGAGGGTCTTGGTGTCACCGACGTAGTCGGCGCCCCAGACCCGGTCGATCAGCTGCATACGGGTGAGGACGCGGCCCGCGTTGCGCAGCAGCATCTCCAGCAGGTCGAACTCCTTGAGCGGGAGGTCGACCTTCGAGCCGGAGACGGTGACCACGTGGCGGTCGACGTCCATCCGGACCGGGCCGGCCTCCAGCGCGGCCGGAGTGACCTCCTCGGGTTCGCCCCGGCGGCGCAGGACCGCCCGGATACGGGCGACCAGTTCGCGCGAGGAGAACGGCTTGGTGACGTAGTCGTCGGCTCCTATTTCCAGACCGACCACCTTGTCGATCTCGCTGTCCTTGGCGGTGACCATGATCACCGGGACGTTCGAGCGGCCGCGCAGCTGACGGCACACCTCGGTGCCGGGCAGCCCCGGCAGCATCAGATCGAGCAGGACGAGATCGGCGCCGTTGCGCTCGAACTCGTCGAGCCCGTCAGGGCCCGTGGTCGCGACTGCGACCTCGAAGCCCTCCTTGCGGAGCATGTACGACAGGGCGTCGGAGAAGGACTCCTCGTCCTCGACGACAAGCACACGGGTCACGGAAGGACCTCCGGGGCGGAAAGCGTTTCGTACGCGGTTGAGTCGGGGGATGTGGTGCGCGAGGGGTGGGCCGAAGGTGCGGCCCGGCCGGTCTCGACGTTCCCGACGGCGTCCTCGACGGCGTTGTCGATGACGTTCTCGGGGATGTCCTCGTCGTAGTCGTCGTATTCGTCGTTCACGTGATCGTCGTAGGTGTCGTCCACGTGGTCGAGATCGGGATGCTGCTGGGCGCGGTCGCGGGCCGCACCCGCCTCCGGCAGCCGCAGAGTGAACGTGGAGCCCTGTCCCTCGGAGCTCCACACCGTGACCTCCCCGCCGTGCGAGGCGGCCACGTGCTTGACGATCGCCAGCCCGAGGCCCGTACCACCCGTGGCACGGGAGCGGGCGGGGTCGACCCGGTAGAAGCGCTCGAAGATGCGCTCCTTGTCCTTGTCCGAGATGCCGATGCCCTGGTCGGTCACGGCGATCTCGATGAGATCCCCGCTGGGCACGCTGACCCGGCGGGCGGCTATGCCGACGCGGGTGCGGGCCGGCGAATAATTGACGGCGTTCTCGACGAGATTGCCCAGTGCGGCGGCGAGCTGCCCCCTGTTCCCCCAGATCCGCAGGTCGGCGGTGCCACCCGCGGCCATGGTGATCTGCTTGGTGCCGGCCTGGTGACGGCACCGGTCGATGGCCTCGGCGACCAGTTCGCCGACCCGGACGGGCTCGGCGTCCTCCAGGGGGTCGTCGTTCTGGACCCGGGAGAGGTCGATGAGCTCCTGGACCAGGTTCGTCAGCCGGGTGGCCTCGATCTGCATCCGCCCGGCGAAGCGCTCCACCGCCTCCGGATCGTCCGAGGCGTCCATGACGGCCTCGGAGAGCAGGGAGAGCGCGCCGACCGGGGTCTTGAGCTCATGGCTGACGTTCGCGACGAAGTCGCGCCGTACCGCCTCGATGCGCCGGGCCTCGGTGAGGTCCTCGACGAGGAGCAGGACGAGCCGGGAGCCGAGGGGGGCGACCCGCGCGGACACGGCGAGGGCCTCGCCCCGCCCGGTCCCCCGCCTGGGCAGATCCAGTTCGACCTGGCGTATCTCGCCGTCCCGCCGGGTGTCCCGGGCCATCTGGAGCATGGGTTCGACGGCGAGCTTCCCCCCGCGCACCAGCCCGAGGGCGTACGCGGCGGAGCTCGCCTTGACCACGGCGTCCGCCTCGTCGAGCACGACGGCGGAGGAGCGGAGCACGGACAGGACCGTGTCCACCCCCGGCGGGAGCACGAGGTCGGTGTGCAGAGAGGTTCTGGTGGGTCGCTGCTGGTCGCGTTCGCTCCAGCGGAACGCCAGCATGGCGATGGCGCCGGTGAGCACCCCGGCGATCGCTGCCGCTGCGGCGACCGCCGCGTTCACGTCCATGCCCCCAGGTTAGGCATGCCGTCCCGGATGGCTACAGCCATCGAAGTGCGACCTCGAACACTCGTCGCCCAGAGTTCACCTTGGAGCTAGCAGTGGTTCATTTTGGGTGACGGAAACCGACGCGTACAGGCCTGAACGTGGGAGCGTGGGGTTCGTACCGCCGGTTCGAAACGTTCGAGGACTCAGACGTTCGAGGACTCACATGTCCGGAGGACCGGCCCCCCAAACCCCTATGGAACACGTACGAGAGGGAACCTGATGCGGGACGCGTACCACGAGGAACTGGACTCGATCGGCGACGGACTGGTGGAGATGGCCCGGCTGGTCGGGTCGGCGATCGGGCGCGCCACGACCGCCATCCTCGACTCCGACCTGAAGCTGGCCGAGAGCGTCATCGAGGCGGACAAGAAGGTCGACGAGCTCCAGCACGACCTGGAAGCCCGCGCGATAGCCCTGCTGGCCCGGCAGCAGCCGGTCGCCACCGACCTGCGGATCGTCGTCACGTCACTGCGGATGTCGGCCGACCTGGAGCGCTCCGGCGACCTCGCCCAGCACGTGGCGAAGCTCGCGCGCCTGCGCTTCCCGGAGCACGCCATACCGCACGACCTGCACGCCACGATCCTGGAGATGGGTCAGCTCGCGCAGCGTCTGATGGCGAAGGCGGCCGAGGTGATCATCACCAAGGACGTCGATCTGGCGATGCAGCTGGAGACCGACGACGACGCCATGGACCTGCTGCACCGCACCCTGTTCCAGCACCTGATGGACGACCGCTGGAAGCACGGCATCGAGACCGCGGTCGACGTGACGCTGCTGGGCCGTTACTACGAGCGGTTCGCCGACCACGCGGTGGCGGTCGCCAAGCGCGTGGTGTTCCTGGTGACGGGTGAGCACGCGGACGAGCTCCAGCCCGACATCCAGCCGGAGATCCAGGCCTCCGGCCCCAAGGGCGTCTGACCCTCCGTATCCGAACAGGCGCGAAGGGGATCGGCCGGGGCGTGCCCGAAGCCACTGTGCGCCGTTGATGCGCCCGGTGGAGCGGGCATGGAATGGGCACAGGCACCGCCTCGAGTGGAGGGACCCAGAGACATGGCCGAATCCCCCAGCACGACACCCGACCCCGCGCAGGAACGCCCCACCGAGCAGCCCGCCGACATCAGGAACCTGACGCTGATCGGCGCGTGCGGCTGCGGCTCGGGCTGCGGGTGCGGGTGCCAGTCGGGCAACCCCTGCCAGTGCGGCTGACGAAGCCCACGACACGCGACGGCGTACGACGACGAAGATCGTCGTACGCCGTCGCGCGTCCCGCCTCTCCTTGCACCCCGCCGGTCGCCGCCTCGGCCGTACGGGCGCAGCATGGAAGGTGATCCGCAGGGACAGGAGGTGCGGGACCATGCCCCAGTTCATGGACATCCACCACGGTATGCAGGGCATCACGGCCGACCAGCTGGCCGCGGCCCACAAGGCGGACCTCGCGATCGAGGGCGACGAGCAGGTGCACTTCGAACGGGCCTGGGCGGACCCGGCCACCGGAACCGTCTACTGCCTCTCCGAGGCTCCCTCCGCCGAGGCGGTCCAGCGCGTGCACGAACGCGCCGGCCACAAGGCGGACGAGATCCACGCGGTCCCCCTGTCCGTCTGATGACGCCGCCCGCCCCGGCGGTCCCGGCTCACTTCACGTCGACGAAGTCGGCGAGGCCGGGGTGAGGCCGGTGCCCGCGAAGCAGTAGCGGTACTCGCCGTCCACCGTCGCCTTCACGGAGGCCTTGGCCCAGCCGTTCCGGTCGGTCCTGACCTTCTGCGGCGTGCCGAAGGCGCCGCTCCTGCCCTTGCGGAACCGGAGCAGCACCTGGTGCCCGATGAGCGGCACGTCCTCGTGCTGTTACCAGCTCGCGACGGTCGTCCGGGCCCTGACCGTGACGGCCTTGCCCTTGGACGTGGTCCCGCTCTGCTTCACGCAGCGGCCGGACCCGACCTGGGCCGGCCGGCCGTCGGCCTGCGCCCGGATGTCCCCGTGCCACAGCCCGTACGTCACGCTCCGGACGCCGGACGGGTCGTCGACCGTCGCGAAGACCTGGAAGACGACCTTCGCCCTGGCCCCGACGACGACCGTGCAGTCGAACCTCTGGTTGACCACGATGTCGCTGAATCTCGTGGGCGAGTCGGCCTGCGCGGCCCCGGCGGCCGGGCCGGCCGGAGCGGTGACGACCAGGGCGGCGGCGAGGGCGGCGGTGGCGGTGACAGTGGCGCGTGGACGCATGATGCGGTCTCCCGCTTTCATCGACGGGGTGATGACTTCACCCGCGTCAGACAGAGGGAATCACCGGGGAGTTGTGCCATTGCCGCCCGGCCCATGACTTGACCCCGGCGTCTCCCCGGGTTGGCGAAATCAGCGACTGCCGGTCAACTTCCTTACGCGCACGCGGAATTCGAACCGCTTTTCACTGCGTCCGCTCCGGTGCGCAGGCGATGGCCAGCAATGCCATGTCGTCGGTTCTCCGGCCACCGGTGTGCCGGTGCACATCGGCCAGCAGGGCGTCGAGGAGGGCGTCCGGTCGGGCATCCGGGAATACGGCGGCTCCCCCCACGGGGTCGTAGAAGACGCCCTTCTCGTCGCGGGCCTCCGTCAGCCCGTCCGTGTAGAGCAGCAGAGTCGCCCCCTCCGGGAAGGCCACCAGGTCGACGGGGGCCGGGTCGTCGGCCAGGGCGGCCATGCCCAGGGGCACGGCCGGTCGGCTGGGCTCGACGTACTTCACGTCGCCGGGCAGGAGCAGCACGGGTGCGGGGTGGCCGCGGTTGACGAGGCGGACCGCCCTCTCGTGCCGGGGAAACTCCGCCACCACGCCCGTGATGAACCCCTCGAGCTCGGTCTCGCTGCCCGACTGCTGGGTCTCCAGGACGGCGGCCCGCTCCAGCCGCTCCACGAGCTTGGTCAGGCTGGGCTCCTGGAGGGCCGCCTCGCGAAAGGTGAAGACGCTGGCCGCGACCGCCCTGACCGCGTCCAGTCCCTTGCCGCGCACGTCACCGACCACGCAGCGCACGCCGTACGGGGTGTCGACCACGGCGTAGAGGTCCCCGCCGATCTGTGCGTCCGCCTGTGCCGCCTCGTAGCGCGCGGCGAAACGCAGCGGACCGCTCGCCTTCGGCGGCCCCGGCAGCACGGCGTACTGGACGGCGGCGGCGATGTCGCGCACGGAACGCAGCTGGGTCTGGAGGTGATCCAGGAGGCGGTTGAGGAAGATCGCGATCACGGTCACCGTCGCCACCATGGCCAGCTCGCTGACCTCGGGCCCACTTCGGTGGTAGCCGAAGTACATGTACGAGGCCAGGTCGAGAAAAAACGCGCACGCCCCGGTGAGGACGGTGCCGCGCAGGGTCAGCAGAGGCGCGGCCATCAGGATCGCGGCCGCGTAGAAGGCCGCGGCACTGACCGTGGACGGCGTGAGAAAGTCGATCAGACCTGCTCCGGTGAGCAGGGCGGCCGGCATCAGGCGCCTGCGCTTCTCCAGCCACTGCCACACTCCCGGCCTCGCCACGCGCAGCTCCCGATGCCGACGGCTCTCCCTGCCGGCCCAGGCTAAGGCCCGCCCCGCACGCCCCGCCGCCGCACTTCCCCCGGCTCGCCCGCAGCCCGTCGACTGCAACCCGAATGGCATATGCCCCGCAGAAACCCGCCCACCGGCACGCGGCCGGGCGCAGAGTCGGCATCGTTCACGCAGGTTCCCCTGCATGTCATGGGCGTGATGTCGGGTGTTGGCCGATCGCTGACACCCTCGCCGATCACATCTGCACTGCCCGCGAGGAGTGTTCATGCGACTCGGACTTCCGTCCGCCCGGGTCTCGGCGGCCGGAGCGGCGCTGGCCATCGCCGCCGCCTCGGCCCCCGCCGCGGTCGCCGCCCCCGGCGCGCCGGGTACCCGGCCGGTGTTCTGCGGCCACGACAACCGCAGCACGCCCTTCGCGTCGTACCTGTGCGCCAGGGCCGATGACCTGCTCGATGTCCGCATCGGCGACGTGCACCCGACCCAGCCCTCGCTGGGTTATGGCGAGGTGTATTGCGAGCTCGGTCGCTACACGCCCGGCAAGGACGCGGTCAACAAGAAGTTCGACGACTGGTGCGAGGCCGACGGCCGCACAGCCGCACAGCCGCGGCGACGGTGTCGTCCGGCGCGCGCCTGGACCGTCCGTCCTCGTTCACCTGCGAACTGCCGGTCGGCGGAGAGACGGCGGACAGCGTCGAGCCGATGAAGACGGTCGTCATCGGTCCGGGCGGCGAACCGTTCCTCACCGATGGGCACCACACGCTCACGGCCTTCTACGAGACCCCCGACGGCGGCGCCGACCTGCACCTCCGGCTGCGGGTGCTGGCCAACTACAGCAACCTCACCCGCCAGGACTTCTGGGCCCGGATGAAGGCGCACAAGTGGGTGTACCTGAGCGACCCCGAGGGCAACCCGGTCAAGGTGAACAAGCTGCCGACCAGCGTGGGACTGGCCGGCTTCGGCAACGACCAGTACCGCAGCGTGCTCTACTTCGGGCGCGACATCGGCTACGAGCAGAACGGTCTGCCCTTCCAGGAGTTCTACTGGGGCAGCCGGGTCCGCGACGCCGAGCCCGTCGACCTGGCCGGCTGGGACCGCGACGACCTCGGCAGCTACCTGGCCACCGTCAAGGGCATGACCGAGGCGATGACCGCACTGCCCGAGGACACGACCGTCGACAACGGCTTCACCGCCGCCGACCTCGGCGCCCTGGCGCAGTGGAAGGCGGGCAAGGCCGCCGACAAGGGCGAGTTCGCCGAGCTGACCAAGCCGTACTCCGACGCCAAGCCCGGCAAGCTGGCTTACGCGCTCGAATACAAGCGTCTGCACGGCTTGAGCTGACCGAACCGGTGATGCCCCGTGGGACCGGCCGGCGCCTGACCGCCCAGCCCCGCCAAAAAGCCCCCGCCCCGCGAGAAACTCGCAGGTCGGGGGCTTGCTGGTGTCGGGTTACTTCTTCTTGCCCTGGTTTCGACCGCCCGTTTTCCGGTGCTGATCAGCAAGGTGGCCGCCTCAACTGACCTGCGGTGGGACGGTCGTCAGCGGTCGTCATCTGTCGTCGCTGGTTGACCTCGGAGGTCCCAGACAGGTCCCGGCATGCGGGACTGCCGGCGGTCGAGTCCGGTCGCGATGGTTGCGATGCCTCGCTGGTGCAGCAACCGTGCTGACCACCGCTTCAGGAGTTCGATCGCCACTCGACACTGCCGGGAGGTCCCCGGGCCACGGTGGCCGTGCCAGACCGTCTCGGGGTGCTGGCGTCCGGCGCCGTTGATGTCACTCGTGGATGTCAGAACGGGGCAACCGTGTGCGTTCGCCGACGCGATGGTCCCGTGGTTGACCTGGAGCACATCAGGGCAGAGACGGTGGCGTACTACCGGGAGCTCGATGAGGGCGCCACGCTGCGGCAGCACTTCCGCCACCTCGCAAAGTCCCTGGCCCCGGATTAATGCGACGCGACCGCGAGTGCCTCGTCCAGGGTCACGGGCCGGCGGCCGATCAGGCGGCGCAAGTCGCCGGAGTCGGTGTACATCTCGCCGCGGCTCATGCCGAGGTCGGCGTCGGCGAGGACCTCCGCCAGCTCGGCGGGCAGGCCTGCGGCGGCCAGTACCCGGGCGAACTCGGTCACCGGGAGGTCGGCACAGCCGACCTGTTCCCCGGTCGCGGCGGAGATCGCGGCGGCGAGCTCGGTCAGCGTGAAGGATTCGTCGCCGCCGAGCTCGTACACGGCGCCGGTGTGGCCTTCGGTGGTGAGGACGACCGCCGCGGCCTCGGCGTAGTCGGCGCGGGACGCGGCGCTGATCCGCCCCTCGCCCGCGGCGCCGACGACGGCGCCGTTCTGCAGGATCTGCGGCAGTTGGCTGGTGTAGTTCTCCAGGTACCAGCCGTTGCGCAGCAGCACGCTGGGGATCTCGCGGTCCCGCAGGTACTCCTCGGTCTCGCCGTGCGTGGCGCCGATGACGGTGGTGGCCGTGTCCGCGTGCGTCGTGCTGGTGTACGCCACCAGCGATACGCCCGCGGCCACCGCGGCGTCTATCACGCGGCGGTGGTTGGCGACCCGTTCGTGCACGGGGACCGAGGCCGAGACCAGCAGCAGTCTGTCCGCCCCCGCGAAGGCCTCGGCCAGGCTGTCGGTGTCCGCGAAGTCGGCGCGGCGCACCGTGACGCCCCTGTCGGCCAGGTCCTTGATCCCGGCGATGTCCCGGCCGGTCGCGATGATGTCCGCGGCCGGGATCCCCCGCCGCAGCAGCGCCTCGACGGTGAGCCTGCCCAGCTGGCCGGTGGCTCCGGTGACGACGATCGACATGATGGTCATTCCTTCCTTCCGCGCGTGCCTGGCGCGACTGTCGCGGTTCGTCCACGGCGGGATGGAATTCAGGGTGGCCTGCACACTCTCCATTGGGAAGTAGCAACTTCTTGGTAGGGTACTTACCTAGGCGAAAGTGTTGAGGTGAGACGTATGGCGGCTGTCGAGAACGTGACCGGACCCATGCCGTCATTTGATCCGTACGAGCGCGGCTGCCCGTCGAGGGACCTGCTCGACCAGATCGGCAGCAAGTGGGCGGTCCTCGTGCTGGGCGAACTCGGCCGGAACGGGGTCTCCCGGTTCAGCCGGCTCCGGCAGGCACTGGCGGGCGTGAGCGAGAAGATGCTCACCCAGACGCTGCGCACCCTCGAACGCGACGGGCTGGTCAGCCGGACCGTCTACCCGGAGGTGCCGCCGCACGTGGAGTATGAACTGACCGCCCTCGGCCAGACGCTGCGGGAACCACTGAAAGCGCTCACGGAGTGGTCGGTGCGGCACATCGAGGAAGTCATCACCGCCCGCGGGGAGTACGACGACCGCACCGAGCGCACCCGGTAGGCGGCGGCCGGTGGCCGTTCGTCAGGGTGTCTTCGGGAGCGGGTCGTCCGCCGGACTGCCGTGTGCTGTGCCGGCGGACCCGGTGAGTGAGAGTGCGGCGAGGAGCCGCAGTTTCTCGTCGCTGTCGCTGTCCTTGTCGGGGTAGTAGACGACGAGGATGACGTCGTCGATGGGGAGTTTGTCGCGGTGGAGGCGTAGTTCACCGACGACGGGGTGGTGGACCGTGGTCGTGCCTCCGTCGAGACTGCGGACGTCGTGGCGGGCCCACAGGGTGCGGAACCGCTGGCTGGACAGTGCGAGTTCCCCGACGAGTTCGACGAACCGGGGGTTGTCGGTGTCGTCCCCGATGGTGGCGCGAAGGGCGGCGACGAAATCCGCGGTGGCCTTCGTCCAGTCCTGGTGGAACGCCTGTTCCTCGGGGTCGAGGAGGAGAGAGCGCAGCCGGTTCTGGCCGGGCCGCAGGCGGGGGGAGAGTGCGACGGCCATGGGGTTGGAGGCCAGGACGTCGAACGCGCGCCCTTCGACGAACGCGGGGATCTGAAGGTGGGCGAGCAGCTCGTGCACCCGCGCCGGTACGTGCTCGGGCCGCTTGCGGCGTGGCGCCCTGGGACGTGCCGCCGCGAGGCCGAGCAGATACGTCCGTTCGACGTCGTCGAGCCCCAGGACGCGCGCGAGTGATTCGAGGACCTGTGGTGAGGGGTTCTTGTCACGGCCGCGTTCCAGGCGCAGGTAGTAGTCGGGACTGATCCCGGCGAGCAGGGCGACTTCCTCACGGCGCAGGCCCGGCACGCGACGGTTGCCGCCGGGCGGGAGCCCCGCCTGCTCCGGGGAGACCAGCTCACGCCGGGCACGCAGATAGCTGCCGAGCCGGTTGCCGGATTCCTCATCCTTCATACCGACACCGTAATGCGGTGCGCGTGTCTCAGAGGGGGCCCTGGCAGGACCAGGGAAGACGGGGGCACTGCCACATCCGGCGAACGCCGCCAAGACTGCGATGACACCGTTTCGAAAGAGACAGGGAACATCACTGTCTGCGCCGCGGGCTTGAACTCCGTCGGCGCCCTGGACCGAAGGGAAGATCCCGTGGATCTCTCCAACCGCACCGTTCTCGTCGTCGGCGGAACCTCGGGCATCGGGCGAGAGCTGGCCCGCCGGTTCGCCGCGGCGGGCAGCACCGTGGCCGTTGCCGGCCGCAGCCCGAAGGCACTCTCGGAACTCGCCGAAGAAGGTTTCGGCACGTTCGGTATCGACGTCACCGACAGCGCCTCCGTCGCGTCTGCCCGTGACGCCGTGCTCGCCCGGTATCCCGAGCTGGACACCGTGGTGACGATGTCGGGCGTCATGCTCCTGGAGGACCTGCGCGACCCCGCGCACTTCGAGGCGGCAGCAACGACGATCGACACCAACCTGCTCGGCACCATCCGGGTCATCGACGCCTTCACCCCGCACCTCGTCCGGCGGGGCGCCGGCACCTTCATCACCGTCACCTCCGGCATCGCCTTCCTGCCCTTCCCGCCCATGCCCAGCTACGCCGCCTCGAAGGCCGCGGTGCACGCCTACGCCGAGGCACTGCGCGCGCAGCTCGACGGCACCGGTGTCGGCGTCGTCGAGCTCGTCCCCCCGGCCGTCGCCACGGCAGGACAGGAAAAGGTGAACCCGCACGCGCTGCCGCTCGACGACTTCGCCACCGAGGTGATGGACCTGCTGGGGACCGAGCCCACTCCGCGCGAGATCCTCGTCGACCGCGTCCGGGTACACCGCTGGGCCGAGCGCGACGGCACCTACGACGAACTGGTGGCCCAGCGCTCGCAGGCCCTCTCGATGCTCCCGAGCCGGCAGGGACGGCGCTGAACGGCGGGATCGCACCGGTCACCGCAGGGGTGAGGCCGGGGTGGTCAGTCGGCGACGGTGAGGACGACCTTGCCGCGGGTACGGCCGGCCTCGACGCGGGAGTGGGCCGCGCCGGCCTGCTCCAGCGGGAAGGTCTCCGCCACCTCGACGGCGACCTCGCCGGCGTCGATCAGGCCCGCGATCGTGGTCAGCGCCGCGCCGTCGGGCTCGACCAGGTACGGGGTGACCCGCACCCCGGCCGCCTCGGCGGCCGCGGCCAGTTCCGGGGAGACACCGGCCGGGACGGCCACCAGCAGGCCGCCCGGGCGCAGGACCTTCAGCGAGCGGGTGCTGGTCCGGTCGTGGGCGTCGCCCACCAGGTCGATGACGACGTCGATGTTCTCGGTGGCGTCCTCGAAGCGGGTGGTGGTGTAGTCGACGCTCTCGTCGGCGCCGAGCTCCTTGAGCCAGGGGTGGCGTGCGGCGCTGGCGGTGGCGATCACGTGGGCGCCCAGGTGCCGGGCGAACTGGACCGCGAAGTGGCCCACCCCTCCGGCGGCGGCCGTGATCAGGACGCGCTGGCCGGCCCGCACGTGGGCGGTGTCGACCACGGTCTGCCAGGCGGTCAGCGCCGCCAGCGGCACGGCGGCCGCGTGCACGTGGTCCAGGGTGGCCGGCTTGCGGGCCCACTGGCGGGCCGGGGCGCTCACGTACTCGGCGTAGCCGCCGGCCGCGCGCGGGAACCACGGCATGCCGTACACCTCGTCGCCGGGCGCGAGCGTGGTGACGCCGAAGCCGACCTCCTCCACGACACCGGAGACGTCCCAGCCCAGGATCAGCGGGAACGTCTGCAGTCCCGCCATGCCCTGGCCCTCGCGGGTCTTCCAGTCCACCGGGTTGACGCCGGCCGCGTGCACGCGCACCAGCACCTCGGTCGGCAGCGGCTCGGGGCGCGCGACCTCCTCGGCGGTCAGTACCTGCGGTCCGCCGAACTCCGTGACGGTGACAGCCCGCATGGTGTGCTCACTCATGTCGTCCTCGCTCGTGTCCGTATCGCTGTTTCTTCCGCCGGGAGCGCGGTCCCGGCAGAAGAAACAGTGGCGTGTGCCCGCGGAGGTGAGTGAGTGGCCGGAGGGTCACCTGTCGTACCATTCCGGCCATGCCGCATCGTGTTGTCGTTCTCGCCCTCGACAAAGTCCTGCCGCTGGACCTGGGCATCCCGGCGCGGGTGTTCAACGAGGCCTGCGAACCGGACGGGACCCGTCTGTACTCCGTCGTCACCTGCTCCCTCGGCGGCCGGCCGGTACGCACGCACGAGGACTACCGGATCGTCGTCGACCACGACGAGTCGGTGCTGGAGAGCGCGGACACCGTCGTTCTGGCCACGCAGGAGCCCGGCGAGCGCCTGCTCGCGACCGGCGCGCTCTCCGAGGAACTCGCCGCGGCGCTGGACCGGATCGGGCCCCGGACCCGCATCGTCAGCCTGTGCACCTCGGCCTTCCTGCTCGCGGCGGCCGGTCTGCTGGACGGTCGGCGGGCCACCACGCACTGGGCGCTGTGTGACGCGCTGGCGCGGCTGTTCCCCGACGTCGAGGTCGATCCGGACGTGCTGTTCGTCGACAACGGACGCATCCTGACGTCCGCCGGCGGAGCGGCCGGCATCGACCTGTGCCTGCACCTGGTCCGTCTGGACCACGGGGCGGCGGTGGCCTCGGCCGCCGCGCGCCGCTGCGTGGTGGCGCCGTGGCGCGAGGGCGGCCAGGCGCAGTTCATCGAGCACCCGGTTCCGCAGGACACCGACCGTTCCACCTCGGCGACCCGGCAGTGGGCGCTGGACCGGCTGGCCGAGCCGGTCACCCTGGAGGACATGGCCCGGCACGCGCACATGAGCGTGCGCACCTTCACCCGGCGGTTCCGCGGCGAGGTGGGCAGCAGCCCGCTGAAGTGGCTGGCGCAGCGGCGGCTGGCCCACGCGCGCCTGCTGCTGGAGTCCACCGACCTGACCGTCGCGCGGATCGCCACCGTCTGCGGCTTCGGCGACCCCGTCGCCCTGCGCAAGCACTTCCACACGCACCTGGGCCTGTCACCACTGGCCTACCGTCGCGCCCACAACGCACCGGAGCCCATGACGGCACAGTGACCACCCGGCCGGGCGCCGCCTGCTCCGCGCAACGCCTGACGCTCCTTCACCCGCGTCCCCGATGACCGCACTCGTTGATCTCAGCCGTGGACGTCAGAGGGGCCGCACCGACGAACATCCGTGGGTGCGCCCCCTCTGGCCTGGTGCCCCCGGCAGGATTCGAACCTGCGACACCCGCTTTAGGAGCGAGGCGGGGCGATCGTAGGCGTGACCTGCGGTTCCCCTAGCGTGAGTGGGGTCGGCGACACGCGCCTCTGTATACCTTGACTCCCCGTGAGTCCCCGTCCGTTCTGGCACGGATGTGGCACGACGGCTTTTCGCCCCGAAGTGACTTGTCTGAGACCGTGTTTGAGATCTGCCGTGTCGTGTGGCGGAAGCGGTCGTCGAGTGTGCCGTGACTGGTGCTGGGGGGTATCCGTCGGACCTGTCCGACGAGCAGTGGGCGGTGGTGAACCCGCTGCTTCCGCCGCCACGGACGGGGCCGAAGGGCGGTCGGCGGGAGAAGCATCCGCGACGCTGCATCGTGGATGCGATCCTCTACGTGGTGCGGACCGGCTGTGCCTGGCGGCAGTTGCCGCACGACTTCCCGCCCTGGCCGACGGTGTATTGGTACTTCACCCGGTGGCACGACAAGGGCACCGTCGAGAAGATCCACGATGTGCTGCGCGACCGGGTTCGCGAAGCCGACGGCCGCAACGCAGAGCCCACGGCCGGGCTGATCGACTCGCAGTCGATCCGGACAGCCGACACCGTCCCCACCACGACGCGAGGCTTCGACGCCGGCAAGAAGGTCAAAGGCCGTAAGCGGTTCCTGGTCACCGACACTCTCGGCCTGCTGCTGACCGTCCACGTCATGGCCGCAAGCATCCAGGACCGCGACGGCGCCAAGCGGGCGCTGCTGTGGGCCCGTTTGGACCACCCGAGCGTGCGAAAGGTGTGGGCGGACCAGGGCTTCGCCGGCCGCCTGGTCGACTGGACCGCCCAGATCCTCGGCCAGGAACTGGAAATCGTCCGCAAGGACCCCGGGCAGCGGGGCTTCCAGGTCCAACCCAAGCGGTGGGCGATCGAGCGCACTTTCGCCTGGCTCACCACCAACCGGCGTCTGGCCCGCGACTACGAAACCAGTCCCGCCCACGCCGAAACCATGATTCGCTGGGCCATGATCGGCGTTATGGTCCGTCGCCTTACCCGAGGACGAGCCGCGACCCGCGTCGGTCCGCGCCCTCTTGCTCGTCGGGGCCCAGGTAAACCCGTTGAACCTCGGGCCAGTATGGGCACTACTGTTCCATCGTGATCGACATCAACGCGGCCCGACTCGGGGCCGAAGCCGCCCGTCGCTTGAAGCAGGCGGACTGCTGCGAGATCGAGCCAGGGCTCACTGACGACGAGTTCGAGCGCATACAGGCGGAATACGGCTTCCAATTCTCAGACGATCACCGTGCCTTTCTCGCTGCCGGCCTGCCGGTCAGCGAACCGCCCCAGGAAGGCGCGACCTGGGACAAGCCCTGGCCCGATTGGCGCAACGGCGATCCCGCCGAGCTGCGATCCCATCTCGCACGGCCGACCGAGGGCATATTGCTCGAGGTGGAGCATGGTTACTGGTACCGGGGATGGGGTCGGCGGCCCGCAGAGCCGCAGGATGCCCGGGCCGTCGCCGAACGGCATCTGGCAGCAGTCCCTCAACTGGCCCCGGTATACGCGCACCGATTCCTTCCGGCAGACCGCCGAACCTACGGACACCCCGTCCTGTCGATCTGGGACGGCACCGACATCATCTACTACGGCAGCGACCTGGCCGATTACATCGACCACGAGTTCAACGAAGATCACGAACCAGACTGGGAGAACTGGAACCCGAAGGCGACCGTCCCCTTCTGGAAGGACTTCTTGAGGTAGTCGGGCTTCCTGCCAGCAGATCTCAAACACGGCCTGAGACGGTCAACTCAATTGTCAGGACGGGACTTCCAGGCGAAGGCGTCTGCTGTCCGAGTAGCCAGAGAGCCGATCCGCCGAGAGTCGGTGACGTCGGTCCAGTTGTGGAGCGAGGCGTTGCGCGCGCCGTGCTCCGCTTCCTGGTCGTAGAAGAGGGTGAATCTGTAGACCCTGCCGTCATCAGAGATGACCTGGCCATCCTCGTGATCGGGACCTTCCTGCAAGAGGTCGACGACAACCGTTCGATCTGGATCGAGCCCCTGGCTCCTCAGGAGCTCCCGCAACCGGATCCAGAGGTCGTAGGTACTGGTCAGCAGGAGATCGGTGGACCGGACGACGATGCTTGACACCATGTAGCCATGATCGACCCACCGCGGCCTTCAACCACTCACTCCCTGCCCTGCACTCCGGACGTTCACCCGACGTCCCGGCGGCGGCGGACGGCGTTTGGCCGGATGGCTCTTGCCGCCCGGCCAAAGCTCATGGGCCAGATCCCACGACGGTCAGTTCACTCCCGTAGTCACTAGCAGTAATAGTAGTCGTAGTAGTAATTCTCGCCGATCTTGAAGCAGTCCCAGTCGCTAGCGGTGCCGACCTGCTGCTGGGATGCCTGGATGACCACAGTGCCGGCCTGTGCCGACGCCGGAGCGGCGAACGCGGTGGCGGGGATCAGCGCGCCTCCCGCGGCCAGTGCAGCGGAAGCGGTGAGGATGACCAGACGCCGTGTACGAGATGTGCGAGTCATAGGGAATTCCCCTTCGGTGAGAAATTGCGGGGATAGAAATCCGTCAAACGGTCCCGCGCAGGCGTTCCCCGTGGGTCACCCACTCTGCGTGAACCCATGTCTCAATTGACCCCGGCCTGGCGCACCACGTCATGTCCTGGGAAGTGCCTCGACTTGGCCAGGACGCATCCCGTATGCGGTGGCGGTCTGGGGAGCGGTATCTACACCGCGATGCGCTGGGCACCGTGAGGGCCGGTGGATTCCGGCTTGCGACGCCAAATTCCCTACGTACGGACTTGGTTACTCCCGTACTTGGCGCCTGCACTTCGACCGTAGCGAGTGATATGTGCTGTGTCCACTTATGGCCTAGTGTGGCGCGATTGATGCCTCAACTGCCGTGAGGACACGGCGATGACCAGCGGAAATCCGAGAGTTGGTGCCTGCGGCAATCATCAAAGGCTCATCCATCGGCACGACATGCACCCGCTGCGCACTTTCCGACCTCGCGCGGATCGCGGAATGCACCCCCTCCCTTTCCGAGCGGCCTGGGGCGCGGCACCGCGGGGCGTTGGCGCGATCTTTGGCCGGTGGCCTGCCCGGGCTGGGGTCGAGCATGGGCAGGGGGCCATACGCTGGCCGCGAATCGGGCTGGCTCCTGCCTGCCCGCGACAAGCCCGATCGGCCCCCTGGTCTTGCTCGACGTCGGGTCCCGGACCGGGGAGGTGGCTAAAGATCGTGCTGGCGCCCGCCCCAGCCACCGCGGTTCTGACCTCATGCCCCGGGCCTACCTTGTGGCACGCGGCGGCGGACGGCCGTGCCGAGCGGGACGGAGGCAGGAGCGTGGGCGCGGCCGGACGTCGGCCGCGCGCCCGGCGGAGCGTGAGCGACGCCGGGTGCCTTGAACCAGTAAAGAAAGTTGTAACTCACTCAGTCGTTCGGGGCTGTAGCGCTGCTGATCGTCTTCGACATCCGCATCCGCCGCTGGCGCCGTCGCCCCTGACGGCCCAGAGACGGCCCAGGCACAGCAACGAGCCCCCTACCGGCGGAGAACCCGCAGGTAGGGGGCTTGATCAGTCCGGCTTACTTCTTCTTGCCCTGGTTCTTGACCGCTTCGATGGCTGCCGCGGCCGCTTCCGGGTCGAGGTACTTTCCGCCCGGGGTGACCGGCTTGAAGTCGGCGTCGAGCTCGTAGTACAGCGGGATGCCCGTGGGGATGTTCAGGCCCGCGATGTCGGCGTCGGAGATGCCGTCCAGGTGCTTGACCAGGGCGCGCAGGCTGTTGCCGTGGGCGGCGACCAGGACCGTGCGGCCGGTCAGGAGGTCGGGCACGATGCCGTCGAACCAGTACGGGAGCATGCGGACGACGACGTCCTTGAGGCACTCCGTCTGCGGGCGCAGCTCCGGCGGCAGCGTCGCGTAGCGCGCGTCGTCGAACTGGGAGTACTCGGCGTCGCGGTCGAGCGCCGGGGGCGGGGTGTCGTACGAGCGGCGCCAGAGCATGAACTGCTCCTCGCCGAACTCCGCGAGGGTCTGCGCCTTGTCCTTGCCCTGGAGGGCGCCGTAGTGGCGCTCGTTCAGGCGCCACGAACGGTGGACCGGGATCCAGTGCCGGTCGGCGGACTCGAGGGCCAGCTGCGCGGTGCGGATGGCGCGCTTCTGGAGGGACGTGTGGACCACGTCGGGCAGCAGGCCGGCGTCCTTCAGCAGCTCACCGCCGCGGACCGCCTCCTTCTCGCCCTTCTCGTTGAGGTTGACGTCCACCCAGCCGGTGAACAGGTTCTTCGCGTTCCACTCGCTCTCGCCGTGACGGAGGAGGATCAGCTTGTACGGTGCGTCGGCCATGCGTATGAGCCTAATCGAAGGCTTTGGGGCGGGGCGTTCCTGCCCACGGAACGGACTCCGGACAGCGGACGGACGTACGGCGAACGGGGAGGGGTGGGCCGGGGCGGGTACGGGGGCGCCGACAGTTGACTGGATCTGTTAATTGAGTGGTCCGCCCGAGGCCCGCGATCGTAAGTTGTGCGCACCGCCTGAGCCGCTTACCACCGTGGGAGTCCCTCCATGTCCGTCACCGCTCTGAGGCGCACCACCCGCGAGACCCTCTCCGGGCTGCCCCGCGAGTTCTGGTGGCTGTGGACCAGCACTCTCGTCAACCGGCTCGGGGCGTTCGTCGCCACCTTCATGGCGCTGTACCTGACGCTCGACCGCGGCTACTCCGCCTCGTACGCGGGTCTCGTCGCCTCGCTGCACGGGCTCGGCGGTGTCATCTCCTCCCTGGGCGGAGGCGTGATGACCGACCGGCTCGGGCGGCGGCCCACGATGCTGATCGCCCAGGTGTCCACCGCCCTTTCGGTGGCACTGCTCGGGTTCGTGCACGATCCCGTCGCCATCGCCGGCGTCGCCTTCCTGGTCGGGATGGCCAGCAACGCCTCCCGGCCGGCCGTGCAGGCGATGATGGCCGACATCGTGCGGCCCGAGGACCGGGTGCGGGCCTTCTCGCTCAACTACTGGGCCATCAACCTCGGTTTCGCCGTCTCCTCCATGGCGGCCGGCTTCATCGCCGAGTTCAGCTACCTCGCCGGGTTCCTGATCGAGGCGGGCATGACCCTGGCCTGCGCGGTCGTCGTCTTCCTGAAGGTCCCGGAGTCCCGGCCGCAGCACACGGCGGCGGAGAAGAAGGCCGCGGACGAGGTCGGGCTCGGGACCGTGTTGCGCGACCGGCGTTTCATGAGCGTGGTCGGGCTGTCCTTCCTGGTCGCGGTGATCTTCCAGCAGGGGTCGGTCGGACTGCCGGTCGCCATGGGCGAGGCCGGGTTCACCCCGGCCGACTACGGCCTGGCGGTCGCCGTCAACGGCTTCCTCATCGTCGCTCTCCAGATCCCCGTCACCCGGCTCATCGAGCACCAGGACCCGCGGCGGCTGCTCGTCGTCTCCTCGATGCTCGCGGGGTACGGCTTCGGGCTCACCGCCTTCGCCGGATCCGTCGGCGTCTTCGCCCTCACGGTGTGCGTGTGGACGCTCGCCGAGATCGTCAACGCGCCGACGCAGACCGGCCTCGTCGTCCGGCTCTCCCCGGTCCACGGACGCGGGCGCTACCAGGGCATGTACACCATGTCGTGGTCGGTGGCGGCCCTGGTGGCCCCGCTGATGTCCGGTTTCGTCATCGACCGGTTCGGCGCGGAGTGGCTGTGGGGACTGTGCGCGGTCGTCGGGACGGGGGCCGCGGTCGGGTACGGGGCGCTGATGCGGTCGCTCGCCGCGGACGAACGGACGGCGGGAGAGCAGGCCAAGGTCTCCTCCAGCACCTCGTCCAAGGCCTTCCCCGAGGCCTCCCCCGAGGCCGCCGCCAAGCCGTGAGCCTTGAACCCCGAGTTCTGAGCCCTGTCTTCTGAGCCCGGTATGTCCGGCGTCGGTTCCGCCGTCGCCGGACGTGCCGGGCTCAAGGGTGCATACGGGCGCCCTTGAGCACCTTGTCCACCGCGTTCCGCGGGCCGTACACGGCGAGTCCCACCAGGTCCAGCGCCGCCGTCGGCACCGCGCGTACGGCCGCCCGGTTGTCGTGGTCGTTGCCGGTGGCGAAGAGGTCGGAGGTGAAGAGCGCGCGGGGCAGGGCGCGGGACAGCGCCCTGGTGTGGGCCGCCGTCAGCGTCTCCTTCGTGCCTTCGAGGACCAGTACCGGCTGACGGAACATCGGCAGGTGCCGGACGCCGTCCGCGTCCTCGTACGGGTCGCCGATCACCTCGGGGACGACCGTGCCGAGGCCGCTGGTGAGGAACGCGGTGACGTTCAGGCGCTGCCAGGTCTCCAGGTCCTCCCGCAGCAGGACGGCGATCTTGGTGTCGAATCGGGGTTGCTCGCTCATCCCTCGAGACTGCCGAACGCCGTCCGACGCGGTCTTGTACGTTCTTTGCATGGCCACCTCGCGCGCCGGCGGCAACCACGTCTCCGCCTGGCGCCCGCGCGTGCCCGGTGTCGTGGAGGTCCTCCACGCGCACTTCACCGGGTACGCCTATCCGATGCACGTGCACCAGGCGTGGACGGTGCTCATCGTCGACGACGGGGCCGTACGGTACGACCTCGACCGGCACCGGCACGGCACCCCGCACGACACCGTCTCGCTGCTGCCGCCGCACGTCCCGCACAACGGCTCCCCCGCCACCCCGGACGGCTTCCGCAAACGGGTCCTGTACCTGGACAGTTCACGGCTGGGCGAGCATCTGATCGGGGCGGCGGTCGACGGGCCCGACCTGCGTGATCCGGTGCTGCGGCTGCGGGTCGGACAGTTGCACACCGCGCTGGCGCGCCCCGGCGACGAGTTGGAGGCCGAGAGCCGGCTGACGCTCCTCGGCGAGCGGCTGCGGACGCTGCTGCGGCCCCGGGACGCCGTGCGGGCCCCGCGCCGGGACCCCGTGGTCGCCCGCCGGCTGCGCGAACTGCTCGACGAGCGGGTGGCCGAGGGCCTCACCCTGGACCGGGCCGGCGGGCTCCTCGCCGCCCATCCCGCCCATCTGGTGCGGGCGTTCAGCGGCGCGTACGGCATCGCCCCGCACCAGTACCTGATGTCCCGCCGGGTCGACCTGGCCCGCCGTCTGCTCCTGGACGGGCAGCCGCCGGGCGAGGTGGCGGCGGCGGCCGGCTTCTACGACCAGGCCCATCTGACCAGGCACTTCAAGCGGCTGGTGGGGGTGACGCCGGGGCGCTACCGGACCGGGGCGTCCCCGTCCCGGCACGGCGCTTCCTGAACCCGCGCACCCGCCCGGCCGCCACCCGCCCGGCCGGTCGGCCGGTCAGTCGGCCTGACGGCGCGTCAGGTGGGCGAACGCGTCCAGGTTGCCGGTCGGCTCGCCGCGGGAGACGCGCCAGGCGTACTCCTTGCGGATCGCCGAGGCGAAGCCCAGTTCCAGCAGGGTGTTGAAGGCGCCGTCGGCGGCCTCCAGGACCTGGCCGAGGATGCGGTCGGTCTCGTCGGCGGTGACCGTGGCGAGCGGGAGGCGGGCCGTGACGTAGACGTCGCCGAGCGGGTCGACGGCGTAACTCACGCCGTACAGCTTGAGGTTGCGTTCCAGCAGCCAGCGGTGGACGCCCGCCTCGTTCTCGTCGGGGTGGCGGATGACGAAGGCGTTGAGGGAGAGGGAGTGGCGGCCGACGACGAGCGAGACGGTCGTCTTCAGTTTCCGGGTGCCGGGGAGCTGCACGACGAAGGTGCCGGGTGCGGGGCTCTCCCACTCCAGGGCAGCGTCCGTCAGGAAGCTCTCGACGGCCCGGACGGCCCGCTCCGCTTCGGTCCGGTGAGCGATGTCAGCCTTGTCAGCCATGGTGGGAGCGTACGCGACGCCGGTGCGCCTGCACCGCGGCCGTGTAGACGTCCGCGGTGGCCGCGGCCGCGGTGTCCCAGCCGAAGGACCGCGCGTGCCGGGCGGCGGCGGGCCCCATCCGGGACAGCAGTTCGGGGCGGTCGGCGAAGTCGGCCAGCACGCGCGCGTAGGCGGCCGGGTCGTGGCCCCGGACCAGCACGCCGGTCTCGCCGTCGCGCACGGCCACCGGCAGGCCGCCGACCGCGGCGGCGAGCACCGGGGTGCCGGTGGCCTGCGCCTCGATCGCGACCAGGCCGAAGGACTCGCTGTAGGAGGGGACGACGAGCACGGACGCGGCCCGGAACCAGTCGGCGAGCTGGTCCTGGCCGACCGGCGGGCGGAACCGTACGACGTCGGTGACGCCCAGGCGCGCGGCCAGTTTCTGCAGGCCCTCCGGCTTGGCCAGACCGCTGCCGCTGGGGCCGCCCACGATCGGCACGACGAGGTTCCTGCGCAGGTCGGGGCGTTCGTCGAGGAGTACGGCGACGGCGCGCAGCAGGACGTCGGGGGCCTTCAGGGGCTGTATGCGGCCCGCGAACAGGGGGATCAGGGCGTCCTGCGGGAGGCCCAGGCGGGCGCGGGCGACGGCGCGGCCGTCCGCGGGGCGGAAGCGGTCGAGGTTCACCCCGGGGTGGACGACGGCGACCTTGCCGGGGTCGGCGGTGTAGTGCCGTACCAGCTCGGCGGCCTCTTCGGTGGTGTTGGCGATGAGGCGGTCGGCGGCGCTGACGATCTGCGTCTCGCCGATCACCCGGGCGGCGGGCTCGGGCGTGTCGCCCTCGGCCAGGCTGGCGTTCTTGACCTTGGCCATGGTGTGCATGGCGTGCACCAGGGGGGCGCCCCAGCGCTGGGCGGCGAGCCAGCCGACGTGCCCGGAGAGCCAGTAGTGCGAGTGGACCAGGTCGTAGTAGCCGGGGCGGTGGCCGGCCCAGGCCTGCATCACGCCGTGGGTGAAGGCGCAGAGCTGGGCGGGCAGCTCCTCCTTGGCGAGGCCCTCGTACGGGCCCGCGTCGACGTGCCGGACGAGGACGCCGGGGGCCAGTTCGACGGTCGGCGGGAGGGCGCCGGTGGTGGCGCGGGTGAAGATCTCGACCTCGATGTTGATGGCGGCGAGGCGCTGCGCGAGCTCCACGATGTAGACGTTCATGCCGCCGGCGTCGCCGGTGCCGGGCTGGTGCAGCGGCGAGGTGTGCACGGAGAGCATGGCGACCCTGCGCGGCCTGCGGTGCGGCAGCCTGAGCCGTGACGGCGCCGCCCCCGAGCGCCGCCCGAGCCTGCCGACGTACTGGCTCACGTGGCGTTCCTCCTCGCTTCGGGCATGCCGTGCGGGGACGCAGCGCGCCCTCCAAGGGGGTGAAACACCGGAGCAAGGCATTCCAATTCCATGCGGGACGGTTTTTGCCCAGCCATTACCGAATGTCGCTCAACCGTTCGAGAGCAGGATGCGTGCACCGACAGGCGGACGCGGGCGCATACCCTCATAGGCATGACATCCCGCGCCTCCGCCCGCCCCGTGGGCACGGTCACCCGCGGGACCACCAACCCCAACCGACTGCGCCGCATGGACCGCTGGATCGTGGCCGCGTACGGCGACCGGCTGCGCCGCGCCGCCGACCCGGTGGCGGTCGACCTCGGGTACGGGGCCGCTCCCTGGACCGCCGTCGAACTGCTGGAGCGCCTGCGCTCGGCCGTGCCCCGCGCACGCGTGGTGGGCGTCGAGATCGACCCGGCCCGGGTGGCCGCGGCCCGGCCGTACGAGCGCGAGGGGCTGGCCTTCCGGCACGGCGGTTTCGAGATACCCCTCCCCCAGCGTCCGCACCTGGTGCGGGCCGCCAACGTCCTGCGCCAGTACGACGAGAGCGAGGTCGCCGCGGTCTGGCGGCGGCTCTGCTCCCGCCTCGCCCCCGCGACGGCCGACTCGCCCGGCGGACTGCTCGTCGAGGGGACCTGCGACGAGATCGGCCGCCGGCACGTCTGGGTCGCGCTCGGCCCGGAGGGGCCGCGCACGGTCACCTTCGCGACCCGGCTGGGCTCCCTGGAACGCCCGTCGGACCTGGCAGAGCGGCTGCCCAAGGCGCTGATCCACCGCAATGTCCCGGGCGAGCCCGTGCACGCCTTCCTGCGCGACTTCGACCGCGCCTGGGCCGCCGCCGCCCCCTACGCCTCCTACGGCGCCCGGCAGCGCTGGATCCGGGCGGTCCGGGACCTGACGGCGGACTGGCCGGTGACGGACGGGCCCGTGAGGTGGCGACAGGGTGAAGTCACGGTGACCTGGGAGGCATTGGCCCCACGAGGCTGATCCGGGACCACCCGATCCGCTTCGAACCGCGCGGAACGATCCCTGTGAGTCGTTCGTCACACAGGCGGGGAGATCGTCTTACCGGGCCGGGACGAGGGGGAGTGAGGGGGGAGCAGTTGCTCTGTCGTTTTGCGCGTCGCCGTGGCACGATCCCCCGGACACCGTAAGTTACTGACGGTTAATCAACTTGGGGGACGAGGTATGGGTACGGGCAAGCGCACGCTGTTCGCGGCGGCCGTCACCGTGGTCTGCGCGGTCACCGTCCTGGCGGTGCCGTGCACGGCGTTCGCGGCACCCGGCCCCACGCCGACTCCCACGGCCACCACGCCGTCCGCCGCCGCGACCGGCACCGTGACGCCCCCGCCCGACAAGGACCTCGAGGCCGTCCGCGAGCAGCTCGACGAGCTCTACCACGCGGCCTCCGTGGCCACCGACGCGTACAACGCCGCCGAGGAGAAGTCGCAGCAGCAGTCCGCGGAGATCGTCCAGCTGGCCCGGAAGATCGTCGAGGGGCAGCAGCGGCTCACCGACCTCAAGGACCGTGCCGGCGCCGCGGCCCGCGCCCAGTACCGCGGCGGCGGCCTGCCGGACGGGGCCCGGCTGATGCTGAGCGACAACCCGCAGCAGTTCCTCGACGGGGCGGGCCGGGTGATCCAGGGTCAGCGGGCGACCAAGGGCCTGCTCGGGGAAATGACCCGCACCCAGCAGGACTTGGAGCAGTACGCCGAGGACGCCTCCGCCCAGTGGCGGAAGCTGGAGGCGAACCGCCGGGCCAAGGCGGCCGCCCAGAAGAGCATCGAGCGGCAGATCACCGCGGCCAAGACCCTGGAGTCCCGGCTGGAGAAGAGGCAGAAGGAGCGCCTCGCCAAGCTGGAGGAGGAGGCCGCGCACCGGGCGCAGACCGCCTGGCTGGACTCCGGCATCCTCGACGAGATCGACGGCAAGGCCTCCGCCCAGGGCAAGAAGGCCGTGGCGTTCGCGACGGCCCAGATCGGAAAGCCGTACGTGTGGGGCGCCGAGGGGCCCGATTCGTACGACTGCTCGGGGCTGACCTCGCAGGCCTGGGCCGACGCCGGCCACGGCATCCCGCGCACCTCGCAGGAGCAGTGGAAGCAGCTCCAGCACGTCGACATCAAGGACATGCGCCCCGGCGATCTGATCATCTACTTCGGCGACGCCAGCCATGTCGCGATGTACGTGGGCGGCGGCGCGATCATCCACGCCCCGCGACCGGGCCGGACGGTGACCCTCGCGGGCGCCGGGACCATGCCGATCCTCGGCGTGGTCCGACCGGACGCGTGACGGGGCGCGCGTGCCGGGGAGCGCGTGACGGGAAGCGCGTGACCGCAGGCACGTGACCGCAGCCACGTGATCGGGGGCACGTGACACGGCGCACCAACTGCGGTCCCGTGACGCGTCGCACCCAGGGCGGCCGCCGAACTCCCCGCGGACGTGACGTTCGTCATCCCCGCCGCTCGCCCCACCTGCCCAACTGCGGTAGGTAAAGCGGCATATGCCAGGGGCCTTGGACCAACCCGGGTGTCGCACACCATTCCGCTGCGGCGCCGACACCCGCTATGGTCCCCGTCGGTGGATGGAGTCCCTCTGTCCGCCGTGCCCTCGGGGGGAGGGAAGGAACCCAACACGATGCCCGTACCCGTGCCCCGGCAGAGAGCAATCCCGGCCGTGGAGTGTGGTCAGGCGCAGGCCGTGCCCCAGGCCGGCCCCTCGCAGGAAGAGACCCCGCGCAAGGAAGCCACGGTCGTCGACGCCACCGCCGCCACGCACCCGAACGCCACCGCTCACGCCCCTCTCACGCTCCTGCTGATCGAGGACGATCCGGCGGGGTCGCCGATCGTGCCCGATCTGCTCGACTCGGCCGGCAACCCGATCCGGGTGCGCACCGCCCGCAACCTCACCGAGGCCGAGCGGCTGCTCACCGACGACGTCCAGTGCATCCTGCTGGACCTGGCGCTGCCGGCGCCCGGCCGCTCGTCCGGCGAGGACGAGCTCGCCGTGCTCAAGCACGTGCTGCGGCTCGCGCCCCGGCACGCCGTGCTCGCGCTCACCGCGTCCGACGACGCCGAGCGCGGCGCGGAGGCGGTACGGGTCGGCGCCCAGGACTATCTCTTCCGGGACGAGCTGGACGGACGGCTGCTCAGCCGGGCGATCCGGTACGCCGTGGAGCGCAAGCGCTCCGACACCGCCGAGCGACGGCTCGCCGAGGGCAAGCTGCGCGCCCAGGAGAACGCCCGGCTGGAACGCGGCCTGCTGCCGACCCCCCTGCTGGAGGGCTCGACGCTCCGCTTCGCCGCGCGCTACCGCCCCGGCCGCTCCCGCGCGCTGCTCGGCGGCGACTTCTACGACACCGTCCGCATGCCCGACGGCACCGTGCACGCCATGATCGGTGACGTCTGCGGGCACGGTCCGGACGCGGCGGCGCTCGGCGTGGAGCTGCGTATCGCCTGGCGCGCGCTGACCCTGGCGGGCCTGTCCGGCGACGAGCTGCTCGGCACGCTCCAGCAGGTGCTGGAGCACGAGCGCGACGACGACGAGATCTTCGCGACGCTGTGCACCGTGGACATCGCCCCGGACGGCCGCCGGGCCGGTCTGTGCCTGGCGGGCCACCCGTCCCCGCTGATCGCCCGGCCGGGCGAACCGGCGGAGCTGCTTCCGTACGAGAACAACGGCCCCGCCCTCGGGCTGCTGCCCGGCGCCCGCTGGCCGCGGATGCAGGTGGAGCTGGGCGCCGAGTGGAGCCTGATGCTCTACACCGACGGCCTGATCGAGGGCCGCGTCGGCGAAGGCCGGGAACGGCTCGGGCAGGACGGGATGGTGGAGATGGTCCGCCGCCAGCTCGCCTCGGGCCTGTACGGCGAGCAGCTGCTGCGGGCCGCGGTCAGCGAGGTCCGCGAGCTGAACGGGGGCGAGCTGACGGACGACGTCGCGGTGGTGCTGCTGGACCGGATTCCCTGAGGAACCCGGCCTGCCGGACGGTGGAACCCGGCAGGCGGCCGGGTCGTGGAACCCGGCAGGCGGCCGGGTCGTGGAACCCGGCGGCGGGCGGCGGTCAGCGCCCGCCGTTGTACGGGCCGTAGGGGCCGTCGCTGCTGCTTCCGCCGCCGCGGCGGCCCCAGCCGCCGCCACCGCCGGAGATCTGCTTCAGCGCGGGCCGTACGTCCACCAGGTAGACGATGCTGGCGACCGCGGCCGCGACCGGCAGTATCGCGAGGATCGAGAACAGGTAGCTCACCACGAGTGAGATGCCGAGGATGATCAGCCAGAACACCTTGTTCTGCTTGTCGGCGGCGCGGAAGGCGTCCTCGCGCCGGAAGGCCGCGTCGACCAGCCCGAACGCCGCCAGGGCCATCAGAAGGATCTTCAACAGACCCAGGAACCCCGCGAAACCCAACGCCAGCATGTCGCCCACCGCCTGTTCCCGCCTGCCTGTCCGACCTGTCCGACCATGACCCCTACCCGGCCACCGTACCCGTAGAACGGGCCGGACACCCCGGAGGTGCCCGGCCCGTACGACTGCCGTCCCTTACTTGGCGGGCGGGGTCGGCTTCTTGACGGCCTTGCGGGGGGCCGGGGCCTTCTTCGCCGCGGCCTTCTTCTCCGTGCCGGACTCGGCCTCGGCCGGCTTCGGCTCCTCCTTGACCTCGACCGGCTGGGACTTCGGCTCGATGACGATCGCCAGTTCCTCGATCTCCTCGGCCGTCTCGCCGCGCCAGGTCCGCACGGCCTGCTCGCCGTGCTCGGCGACCTTCTCGTAGGTCTCGCGGGCCTTCACGGCGTACTCGGCGGCGACGCCGACCCCGCGCAGCGCGAGGTCCTGGGCGTTCTCGCCGAGCTTCTTCAGGTCACCGTCGAGGGTGCTGAGGAACTCGCCGACCTTCGCCTGGAGGGTCTCCTGAGCCTCCTTGGCCCTGGCACCGGCCTCCTTGGCACGGGCCGCGGCCTTCTCCTGCACGGCCTTCGTGTCGGTGCCGCGGACGGCCTCGAAGCGGGCGGGCGCCTCGGTGCGCAGCTGCTCCACCAGACCGGGCACCTTCTTGGCCTGCTGGAGGGCGAGGTCGGCGGTGCCGGCGGCGAAGTAGAGCGGAGTGGGGTCGCTGAAGGTCTTGCGCAGGTCGTCGGTGATGGCCATGGTGAGGGTCCTCCCGGATTCGCGTTCGGCTGAGGGTGATGTGGGTCCGCAGTCAGGCGGCCGGTCCCCTGGTCCGGTCAACTGGCCGTCTGCTGCGGGTCTGCGTCGGAGCCGCCGCCTGGGCGGGTACGGCGTACGGCGCTGTGCGCACCGCTGCCGTCGGCTTCGGCGGGCGCCGTCCCGTCGGGCTCGGCCCGGGGCTCCGCGGGATCTGTGGCAGCCACGGGGTCCGCGGGATCCGCCGGGTCCGCCGCGGGGACGGACTCGAATCCGTTCTGCTTGCGGAACGACTCGTAGACCTGGAGCAGCACCTGCTTCTGCCCCTCGGTCAGCGTGGGATCGGCGAGGACGACCGCGCGGGTCTCCACCTCGTCCCGGTCCCGCTCGGCGTCGAGGATCCCGGCACGGACGTACAGCGTCTCGGCGGAGATCCGCAGCGCCTTCGCGACCTGCTGCAGCACCTCCGCGCTCGGCTTGCGCAGCCCGCGCTCGATCTGGCTCAGATACGGATTGGACACCCCGGCGGCATCGGCGAGCTGCCGCAGCGACAGTTGCGCGTTGCGCCGCTGCTCGCGCAGATAGTCACCGAGATTGCCGACGTTGAGCGATGCCATGCCTCCACCTTGCCGCACCGACGCTAACTTTTGCAAGCGCCCGCTTGCAAAAGTGTGCCGCGGGAGCCTGAGCCGGTGGTGGCTGTGGTGGCCGTGGTGGCCGAAAACCCTGGAGCGGCCCTGGAGCGCTTCCGCGGCATGGGAAATCATGAGGCCATGCGACCGGACGGCTGGCACCTCACCGAAGACGTCGACGACTTCCTCGCCCGCGCCGGGGACTTCCTGCGCTCGCGGCCCGGCCCGCACGTCATGGCGCTGACGTGGGCCGAGCGGGTGCGGACCCGTGGGGCGGCCGCGTTCGGCACCGAGGCCCCCGTCTTCGGCATGCTGGAGCGGGCGGGTGAGGTCCGGGCGACCTTCCACCGCCTCCCGCCCCGCGCTCTGGCCCCCACCCCGCTCACGCCCGACCAGGCCGACTCCCTCGCCGCCCACCTGGCCGCCCTCGGGCACCCCCTTCCCTCCGTCAGCGCCGACCGGCGCACCGCCACCGCCTTCGCCGAGGCCTGGCGGCGGCACACCGGCGCGACGCCGAAGGCCCGGGAGACCCGGGTCCGGCTGTACCGCCTCGACACGCTCGTCCCGCCGGATCCGATGCCCGCGGGCCGGGGCCGGCTGCTGGGCGAGCAGGACCTCGAACAGGCCATGTTCTGGTGCGGCGAGTTCGCCAGGGCCGTCGGGGAGGACGTGTCCGTCGACGCCCGCACCTGGGCGGACACCCGCTTCGCCGACAAGCGCTACACGCTCTGGGAGACCCCGGACGGCACCCCCGTCTCCGTCGCGGGCATGAATCCGCTGATCGGCGGCCAGATCCAGGTGGACGTCGTCTACACCCCGGCGCATCTGCGCGGTCGCGGCTACGCGGGCGCCGTGACGGCGGAGGTGAGCCGGGCGGCGCTGGCCGCGGGGGCGAAGGACGTCGTGCTGTTCGCGGACGTGGCCAACCCCACCAGCAACGCCCTCTACCGGCGCCTCGGCTATCGCCCGCTCACCGACTGGGCGGCGTACGACTTCTCGTGACGCCCCAGGGCGTGTTTCGAAAGTGGCGTCGTCCGCCCGAAGGGCGGGCCCGGCGGCGTCTGGTGCGTGCGATCGCAAGGCGGAGGGTCAACCCGACACTGGATGTATCGGGGTGATCCCGACAACGCGGCGAGCGCGCGTGCCAGGCGTCGCCGGGCAGACGGGACTTTCGAAGCACGCCCTAGTAGGGCCGGCCCGGTCCCGGTCGGCCGATCCACTGCTCCAGCACCGAGAAGTCCGCGCCCGTCAGCCCGTACCGGTGGTCCACCCGGTGGAGCAGGGCCCGGCCGGGGTGGTGGGCGGACACCCAGACGCGGTCGGCGGCGGTGATCTCGTCGTCGACCCAGACGAAGGGCCGGCCCGCGGCGAGGGCGACGAGCGGCCGGGTCTTCCAGTGCAGGGCTCCCGGCGGACACTCCTCGTCCGGCCACTCCACCACCGGCAGCGGCGGCAGCCCGAGCCAGGGCGCGACACAGGCGTTGGCCTCGTCCATCCAGGTGGTGGCCCACACCAGTTCGCAGCCCAGCGCCGCCAGCCGGGGGCCGAGCCCCGGGTCGATCCGGGTCATCAGCGGATTGCCGACGGCCCGGGCGCAGACGCCGACACCCGTCTCGTACACCGGGTACGGGCCGGCCGCCCCGAAGGGGAGCAGCGTCCCGTCGACGTCCAGGAAGAGGAGCACGGAGGCCGGGGAGGACGGCGGGGCAGGTGTGACGGCTGAGGCGGGCGAGGAAGGCATCGAGAACACGGTGCCCTTCTTCTCGTCCCGGCGCCACCTTCCCACGCGGAGCCCGCCTGCCACCGGGCGGCGCGCCCGCCACACCCGGACCCGGCCGGAGCACCCATCGCGCCCGAAGCCGCGCCCGGCCGCACCGCGGGGCGGGCCCTCAGAACGGCAGAGGGCGCTCGTGCACCACGTCCAGTCGTGACACCGCGCGGGTGAGGACGACGTACAGCCGGTGCAGGCCGCGGTCCTCCGCCTCCGCGATCGCCGCCGGTTCGACGGCGACGACATGGTCGTACTCGAGGCCCTTGACCACGCTCGCCGGGACCAGCGCCACCCGGGCGGCCGGCTCGTCGGCCGCGGCCGCCACGATCCCGGCCGCGCCGAGCGCGTCCCGCAGCCTCGGCACGTCGGCGTCCGCGGCGACGACGCCGACGGAACCCTCGCGGGCGAGCGCGTGCCGCACGCAGTCCACCGCCGTGCCGAGGAGGTCGTCCGTCCGGCGCAGCCGCAGTTCGCCGTCCGCGCGCAGGGAGCGGGCGGCCGGCACCTCGACGTCCAGCCGCTCCAGCAGCCGGTTGGCGAGCGCGACGACCTCGGTCGGCACCCGGAACCCGCTGGTCAGCGGCACCACGGCCGCGTCCGGCTTGCCCAGGTGGCCCAGCAGGGCGGCCCAGGTCCGGGCCGCCCAGGGGGTGGTCCCCTGGGCCAGGTCGCCGAGCACCGTCAGCGAGCCGAAGGCGGCCCGGCGGGCGATGGCCCGGCACTCCATCGGAGAGAGGTCCTGGGCCTCGTCGACGACCACATGGCCGTAGCTCTCGGGATGTTCGACGAGCCCGGCCAGTTCGTCGAGGAGGACGAGGTCGGCGGCCGACCAGCGCGCCGACTTCCACGAGCGCGGCGGCCGCGCCCACCGCAGGGCCCGCCGCTCCTCCTCGTCGAGCAGCCCGTCGGCCGCCCGCGCCAGCTCGTCCGGGTCGGTGAGGAGCGCGGCGAGGACCTCCTCGGGCCGTACCCGCGGCCACGCGGCGTCGAGGTACGCGCTCACCGGCCGGGCCCGCTCGATCCGGCGGACCCAGGAGCTCGGCGGCGGCCCGTACCGCAGCTCGGCCTGTTCCTGGAGCCGGCGCACGATCCGGCTGCGCACCCGCTCCCGCCCGACGGCGTACGGCGGCCGCTCGGCGAGCACGCCCGAGACGATCTCCGTCAGCCTGGCGGCCGTGACGCGCCAGCGGTAGGTGCCGTCGGGGATGTCGAGGCTGTCCCGCGTCCCGGCCGTCACGCGCGCGTAGAGCGCCCGGCGCAGCACCTGGGCCATCCGGGGGTCGTGCTTGAGGGCCGCGGTCCGTTCGCCGTCGGTCCCGGTCACGGGGTGCCGGGCGATCTCCTCGCCGAGCGTCGACTGCCGTACGCCCGTCTCGCCGAGCGCGGGCAGCACCTCGGCGATGTACGACAGGAAGGTGCGGTTGGGGCCGAGGATCAGCAGGCCGGAGCGCCTGATGCGGTGGGGATGGGTGTAGAGGAGGTAGGCCGCGCGGTGCAGGCCGACCGCGGTCTTCCCGGTGCCCGGCGCTCCCTGCACGCACACCGAGAGCGCCAGGTCGCCGCGCACGAGGTCGTCCTGCTCGGGCTGGATGGTCGCGGCGATGTCGCGCATCGGGCCGACGCGGGGCCGTTCGATCTCGCGGGCGACCAGGTCGCTCACCCCGGTCCCGCCGGTCCCGCCGGCCCCTCCGTCCTCGCCCTGCCCGAGGTGTTCGTCCTCCAGGGCGGTCAGGTCGGCGGAGTCGCCCCGGCTGCCGGGGGCCCAGCCGAACCGGCGGCGGACGGCGACGCCCTGCGGGTCGCGGGCGCTCGCCTGGTAGAAGGCGCGGGAGACGGGGGCCCGCCAGTCGACGACCAGGGGCGGGGCGGCCGGGGCGGCGCTGATCCGCAGCCGCCCGAGGTGGTAGCGCTGGCCGGCGTGGTCGCCCGGTCCGTGCGCGAAGTCCAGCCGCCCGAAGAACAGCGGCCCCTCGGGCAGCTCGCGCATCTCCTTGGCCTTGCTGCGCAGCTGGTATCCGAGCACTTCGGCGTCGGCTCCGGAGGCGGAGACGTCCTCGCCCCTGACGACCTGCTCCTGGGCGCCCTCGACCATGGCGGCGAGGGCGCTGCGGCAGGTGTCGTGGTGGGCGCGCTCGCGGTGGAGGTCCTGGTCGAGGGCGGGTCCGGTTGACGTCATGCCCCGAGCGTACGTGAAAAATGTAACCGGGTTAAATATTCTGCCGAGCGGCCCGACCGGCCGTCCGCCTCACCGCCCGCCTCGCCGACCGGCCTGACCGACGCGCCGGCCTCACCCCGCGCCCGCGGACCCCCGGCCGCCCGCTCAGGCGAGCCGCGGCAGCCCCGCCGCCAGTGCGCCGAACGCCCGCCCGGCCGCCGCCACCGCGTCCGGCCGCACCCGCGCCACCGGCTCCCCCCCGGCGACGCGCCGCCAGTTGTCCTGCGCGAGGATCCGCTGGACGGCGATGATCTGCCCCGCCGCCAGCCGGGCATCGAGGCCGCCGCCGAGCGCCCCGGCCAGCGCCGCCTCCGACCGCTCCAGGTACGGGTACAGCCGGGCGACCAGGGCGGGAGTCCCGTACAGCAGTCGGTGGAAGGCGAGGACCGCGGGATGGTCGTTGAGCCCGGTGATCGGATCGCACCGCTCCAGACCGTCGAGGAAGTGCCTGCGCAGCGCGGTCAGCGGTGTCGGACCCTCGGTCACCACCCGCGCCGCCTCGTCCTCGTGGTCGGCGAACCGGTGCAGGACCAGGTCCTCCTTGGTCGGGAAGTACCGGAAGAGGGTCGGCTTCGAGATCCCCGCCGCGGCGGCGACCTCGGCGACGGACACGGCGTCGAACCCCCTCTCCAGGAAAAGGCCGACCGCGGTGTCCGAGACGTCCTGGTACATCCGCTGCCGCTTGCGCTCGCGCAGTCCCCCGTTGCCCCTGCTCATGACCACGAAGCGTAGCCCCGGCGCGGGCCCGTCAGGACCGGCGTCGCGCAGCCCGGCACCGACGCTTCAGGACCTACGGTGCGCAGCCAGGCGCCCACGCGCCAGGACCTACGGTGCGTAGCCCCGGCGCCAGCGCGTCAGGGCCGTCGCGGTCCGCCCCGGCGACGGCACCGAGGCCAGCCCCAGGGGCTCCGCGCCCGCGCGCAGCACCGCGCACAGCCGGGGCGCGACGAGGCGCAGCGGCGCGCCGCCGTGCAGTTCGAGCGCGGTCCGGACGACGTCGGTGAACAGGGACTGCGCGCGTTTGAAGCCGAGGAGGCGCGGCAGGTCCTCCGGCCAGTGCCGGGCGGCCCCCGGCCGGGTGTGCTCCAGCGCGGCCGTCCACCGTTCGGCGACCCGGCGGGCCTGGCGGTCGGGGTAGCGCATCAGGTGCAGGTGGGTCGCGAGGTCGTAGAGGGGATCCCCGAAGGTGGCGAGTTCCCAGTCGATGGCCCAGAGGCGACCGGCCGGGTCGAGGATCAGGTTCTCGCGGTGCAGATCGCCGTGGAGGAGGTGGAAGGGGCGTTCCGCGATCCCGTCCAGCCGCTGACGCAGCCGCTTGAACGCGTGCGCGTCGACGCCGAGGTCCCGGAAGAGGGTGCCGAAGGCGTGCTCGTTGCGGGTGTGGACGTGCTCCTCGGCGAAGAGCGCCAGCCGCTCGACGAACCCGTGGCTGTCGCCGTCGGCCTCCCGCTCCTCGGCGGGCACGCGCGAGAGCAGGGGCAGGGAGCCGGCGGGTATCGAGGCCAGGTCCCGCACCAGATCCAGGAGTTGGTCCACGACGGCGTCCGGTATCGCGGTCCCGGCCCGGAACCGGGAGCCGAGCGTGTCCCCCTCGATGTACCTCTGGAGCGTCACGCCGTCGGCGCGGACCACCTCCGGCACGCCCCTGACCCGTCCGGCCAGGGCGGTCAGCAGCGCCTCCTCCCGGAGGAAGGTCCTGCGTTCGAACCGGATGACGTCCGCGCGCGGCTCCCTGAGCTTCATCCGGGCGGCGCCGAACGCTCCGCCGCGCGGCACGAAGGCGTACGTCTCGTGGTAGTAGCCCGTCAGGGGGCCGTGCAGGGGCTGGTCCCCGGCGATCTCCCGCGCGCGCCGGCGGGTGCCGCCCGACGGTTCAGGTGCCTTGTCCTCAGGCCTCATCAAGGAAGAGAGCATACGAGGGGACGACCAGAGCGGCTCCCGCCCCGCGCAGTTGCGACTCCTTGCGCGGGTCGCGCCCGAACCCGATGAACGGCACGCCCGCGGCCCGCGCGGCGAGCGCGTCCGCCGGGGAGTCGCCGATCATCACGGCCTCCTCGCGGCGCAGCCGCAGACTGCTCAGCGCCCGGTCGACCACGTACGGGTCCGGTTTCATCCGCTCGACCTCGCGGGTGCGTCCGTGCACGGCGGCGAAGCAGTCCCGCAGCCCCTCCCGCTCCAGGTAGCACGTGGCCGCCCGCGCGGCGTTGTTGGTCACCACGGCCAGCCGTGTGCCCCGCGCGGCGAGCCGGCGGATGAGCTCGGCGGCGCCCCGGGTGGGCCGCGCCCCGCGCCGTACGGCGTCCAGTTCGCCCTCCGTCACCCGGTCCTCCAGGGCCCGGGCCAGGTCCCCGGCACGCCGGGGCACACGACGGTCGCGCTGTGCCCGGTACACGGCCCGCAGGACGGCGTGCGGATCCTTGTCGGCCGCCTCCTCGGGGGTCAGCACATGCGCGACACCGGCCTCGGCCACCAGGGTGCGCAGCGCGTCGGCGACGGGCCGGGAGGAGTCACCGGGGAAGAGCCGGCAGACCGGTCCGTCGAAGTCGAAGAGGACCCCGCGGGCCCCCGTGAGCAACGAGCGGACGTCGGTCGTGTCCTCGACTTCAACAGCCATGCGGTTCCAGGCCCTCCAGCGGCTCCACCGGTTCGGCACACCTCTCCCGGTCCGGGCCGGGCCGCGGTTCCCGCCGCCACCGCGGCAGCGGGGCTCGCGCCTCGGGCCGTATGCCGTCGCTCCGGTCGATACCGCGCGGCCGGCCCGCGTCCCGGCACGCCTCGGCGCCGCGCTTCCCCGGCCGGGAGGCACGGTGGGCGGCGGCCTGCCGGACCCGGTCCTCGGTGTGCCACCGGCGCAGCGCCCGCACCAGGTCCCGCGGCTCGCCCGTCGTCCGCAGCGGCGCCAGTGCCCGGTCCAGCGCCCGGCGCACCCGGTCCGCGGACCGGCCGAGGTCCTCGGGCGTCGGTTCGGCGGGCAGGGCGAGGGCGGCGCGCATCACGTCCGGGAACACCGACTGGACGTGCTCGAAGCCGAGGTAGGTGTCGAGGTCGGGGTCCAGGCCCTCGGTCAGGTCGGCGCGGCCCGCCCGCCGCATCGCCTCGGCCCACAGCTCCGTCATGAGCTTGCGCTCCGCGGGGTCGTACTCCATGCGCACCAGATGGGTCGCCAGGTCGTGCAACACGTCCCCGTACAGGCTGAGTTCCCAGTCGAGGACCGTGAGCCGCTCGCCTCCACCGGGCTCGGCCGTCACCACGATGTTGGCGCGGTGGACGTCCGTGTGCAGCAGACCGAACGGGCGCCGCACCGGGTCGGGCACGATCCGCAGGAATTGGCCGACGAGGTCGGCCGGGATGCCCACGGAGTCGAAGAGGCTCCCGAACCGGGGCCGGTTGGCCTGGTGGACCCGCTGCTCCGTGAAGCGGGCCAGCCGGTGCAGGAAGGCCCTGCTGTCGTCGCCGGCGGGCCAGTCGTCCGCGGGCCGGGGCAGCTCCTGCGGGGGGATGCCGGCCAGCCGTGCGAAGAAGTCGGCGAGCGCCTCCATCCGCGGCTCGCCGACCTGCGTCCCGGGCGGCTCCTCGGCCAGCGCGTGACCGGGCACGTAGGCGTGCAGCGACCAGGCCCCGAAGTCCGCCAGGCAGCGCGGCACGTCGACCAGCCGCTCGCTCACCACGTCCAGCACCTCGGACTCGCGCCAGATGCGCGGCACCACCTCGACGGTCGCCAGGGGCACCCGGAACTTGGCGCGCACCTGCCCTGATCCCATCCCGAGCAGGGAGGCCAGCGGCCGGCCGAGCGGGAGGATGTGGTTGCGGTTGTGGTGCCCGACGACGATCGGGCCGCATGCCCGGCGACGGCGCGCCTCCGCGAGGACCCGGACCAGTGCGGCGCGGGCGCGGTGGGGCAGGTGGTGCAGCATGGGGCGGACACTACTACGTGACGCTTCTCACGTTTGGCCACCATGGGCGCATCCGTCCTCAGCTCTTGTGCAGCGCCTCGTGCTCCTTGTCGACCATCGCCCAGAGGTCGTCGAACACTCCTCGCAGATCGAAGAACTCCGAGTCCGGTCCGGCGTCGGCCGTGAAGTGGCGCAGGGTGGCGCCGACGCCCATCACGTCCACCGCCCCCTCGACGGCCGTCCCGTCCTCCAGCTCTATGCCTTGCTCCAGGCGGTAGTAGCCCTTGAGCACGTGGGCGTCGTTGAAGACGCACAGCTTGAACTGCGGGGTCAGCGGGATCCGGCGGACCTCCAGGTCCAGTTCGACCCCGCAGCGCGCGAGCCGGGCACGGCACTGCTCCATGCCGGTCACGTTGCCGCGGGCCATCTCCTGCCAGCGCCGCAGCGGGCGGTCGTCTTCGGGATCCCAGGCGCGCGGGTAGTAGAGCGCGGTGTCCTCGGCGGGCAGCAGGAACCGTACGGTCACCTTCCGCAGCCCGGTGAACTCGCCGTCCTCCACGCGCTGGACCTGGGTCCGGAAGAGCCCGACGACCGACTCACCCGTCAGGGCGAAGACGTCGAGCGACGCCTCCGGTGCCGTGAAGAGCCGGGACATGAAGGAGTGCAGCCGGGGCCGGTCCTGCGGACTGCCCTCCGACGACGGTTTCATCAGTACGACGGTGCCGCTGCCCGCCCTCGAGCTGACCAGGCCGGCCCTGGTCAGCCGCCGGGTGGCCTTCTGCACCGTGTCCCGCGAGCAGTTCAGGTTCGTCGCGAGATCGCGCTGGGACGGCAGCGTGCTGCCCACCGGGTACGTTCCGTCCGCGATACGCGACTCCAGCGCGTCGTACACGCGGCTCAGCGTCCGGGGGTTGCTGTCCTCGCCATCCGAAACACTCACAGGCAGAACCTACCGCTTTCATGCAGGTGTGACACCACTTCCAGTCAACAACCCCCCATATTGGACTGCCGGTTAACCGATCTACCGGTCCGGGAACAGTCCACTCAGGAAGACCAGTCCAATTGGCCGACAAGTTGACGGGAGTCAACGACGTCGCAGGACCGTCGGGGGGACCGTGAAGACTGAGGAGTGGCAGGAGTTGCTGGCCGGTACGGCACTGATCCTGCTGGAGAGGCTGCTGCGACAGCATTACGGGGTGCTCGGGCCGCTCCTCGTCCTCTCTCTGTCAATTGGACTGAGAGTGGTCAAGGCGCCGCCCGGCTGGACCCTCTGTCTGGTGCTCGTGTGGCTGTCGATCCAGGCCTAGATCCTGCCCCGGTGGACGGAGTCTCAGGAATGGTTCCGGCGCAGGGAGGACAGCAGTGGCTCCAGCGAGCCCATGATGTCGCGGGGCGGCACACCGCCCTCCAGCATTCGCGACCGGGCCGCGGAGTTGCGCGCGTAGCCGAGGAAGCGGACACCGGCCGCGCGGGCGGCGGCGTGGTCGGAGAGGGCGTCGCCGATCATCAGCGAGGCGTCCGGCGCGGCGCCCATCGCCCGCAGGGCGCGGTTCAGCATCTCCGGGTGCGGCTTGAGCAGCCGAAGTTCCTGGGTGCGGCCGTAGATGTGCGGGTCGAAGCAGGGGTACAGGCCCCGCCCGGTCAGGTACGAGGCCACCGTGCGGGCCGAGTTGTTCGTCACGACGGCGAGGCGCGCGCCGACCGCCACCCAGGTCCGGATCAGCGGATCCGCGTACGCCGTGGGCATCGCCACCCGGGCCGCCCGCAGTTCGTGCCGGGTGAGGTTCTCCTCCAGTCCGGCTATCACGTCGCTTCCCGGATAGCGGCCGTGGAGCGAGCTGAGGGTTCCGTGCGGATCCGAACTGAAACGTTCCGCCCTGGTCAGCATCCCGCCCAGTCCGCGGATGTCGAGCCAGCGCACCTGGTCCCGGGCGATGGCGTCGGCCGGATGTCCGGAGAACAGCCGGCAGATCGGTCCGTCGAAATCGAAGAGGACATACCGTGTGCGTGCCACCAGTTCGTGCAGTTCGTCGGCTTCACTCTTCACCGGTTCGACCCGTCCCGTCTCAGCAGTCACTCTGCGAGTGTCTGCCCGGGAGCCTCCGAATCCCAGAGGGCATCGAAGTAATTCTTGGTGGCCCGGACGACCGCCGCCTCCTGTCCGCCCCTGCTCAGCCGGTACTCGAACAGGTCCGAGTTGAACCCGCTGACGTCCAGGACGTCGAACTCCCCGGCCCCGGGCAGCTCGTAGGAGCTCCTGCCGACCGGGTAGTCGCCCCGCAGGGCGAGGGTGCCGTTCAGCACGTACTTCTTCTCCGACGGCACGAAGCGCAGCGGCCGGAAGGTCACCCCGGTGGCGACGCCCTGGTAGCGGCGGAGATTGGACAGATGGATCTCCATGGTCTTCATCTGGGCCCTGATCTGTGCCTTCAGCTGCTCGTGCACCGCGTCCCTGAGGTCCGGCCGGTCCACGGGTTCGGGATAGGGCAGCGGTGCGGCGGGCCCCGGCAGCAGGCACCGCACGGTGACCGACGCGGGGCGGGCCGCGCCCCCGGCGACCGCCGCGCACATCTCGGCGAGCGCCCACAGCAACGTCTCCGCGGTGAAGCAGACGGCGTCGATGGTCACGTCGTCGGCCCGGAAAGCCTCCTCCAGATACCGGATCAGGACCACCCGGGCCGCCCTGGACTCCTGCGGCGGCCCCACAGGGACGTCGGCCACCCGTGGCGGGCTCCCCTTGGTCACATGGGTCAGCAGTCCGTCGTGCTGGAGCATGCCCAGCGCCTGGCGTACGGTGCCGCGCTCGACCCCGAACTCCTCCGCGAGCACGGCCTGGGTGGGCAGCCGGTCCCCGGCCTCCAGGTCTCCGGCCCTGATGCGCTCCCGCAGGGCGTCGGCTATCTCCTGGGCCGAGGGTCTCCCGCTGCCGTTCACCACCGCGTTCTCCTGGTCGACGTCCGTGCCCCGAGCGACATCGCGAGGCACCTGCGGCACCTGTCAGCTGAGGGTCAGGTCCGTAGTGATGGTTCCCCAGAGTGCGTCGAACCATTTCTGGGACTGCTCCACGAACGCGGCGTCCCGCTCCCCCGCGCCCCGCTCCCCCGAGCCCCGCTCGAAGGAGAACAGGACGGAATCGGAGCCCAGCACGTCGTACATGTCCATGGTGCCACTCTCGGTGGGCTCCTCCCGGAGCTGGACCATGTAGTACGCCATCAGCGCCTCCGTCCCGTTGAGCAGATACAGCTTCACCGGCGGGGTGAAGGGCAGGGCGCGGAAGGTGACCCGCACGTCGATGCCGTGGGAGGAGCGCAGCGAGCGGAGGTTGTGCCGCAGGACCTGCCCCTGGGCGTTGCGCATCGCCAGCCATCGCTGGTGGACCGGGTCGTCGTCCCCGCGCCCGTCGACCGGGATCGGGAAGGCCAGGTCGATGTTCCGGCTCGGCAGCAGGATGCGCACGTCGATCGACTCGGGGTGGAGGCGGTCCTCGTGGATCAGGCGCAGCGGTTCACTCAGGGCCAGCATCAGGCTCTCGGCCGTGAGGCAGGCCGCGTCGATCCGGACGTGCGGTGCTCTGAACGCCTCCGTGAGCCGGGGGGCCAGACCGACCATCGTCGGCTGCGGCCGGTGGCCGGCCGGTGCCGGTTCCGCGATGCGCGGCGGGCTTCCCTTGCTCACGTTGCTGAGCAGGCCGTCGTCCTGGAGCACGCGCAGCGCCTGGCGTACGGTGCCGCGCTCTACCCCGAACTCCTCGGCGAGCTCCGCCTGGGTGGGCAGCCGGTCGCCCGCCTTGAGCTCTCCGACGCGGATGCGTTCCCGCAGGACGCCGGCGACGTCCTGCGCCGATTTCCTGCTGCCGTTCACTGCCACGTTCTCCTGAGCCACGACCAAACGCTACAACTTAGATCCATCTACCGGGAGTTGTTTGAAAGTTGTTTACGACTGGCTGCCAAGTGGGGACAAACTCCTTGGAGTTGGCGGCCAACTTCTCCGAGTTGGCGGAAGGTTTGCTTCCCGTCGACCAGGCTTCGGCCTCCGGCCTCCCGCACCTGTTCCGCCCGCCTCACCCCGCTCCACCTTGCCCCACCCCGTTCCGCCCTGTCCCGCCCTGTCCCGTCCGGCAGCCCGAAGGGGGAACCACCGTGCCTGCCGCTCTCGCTCTCCTGACCACCGTTCTCGGCGTAGGCCTGGAACAGACCGTCCAGTGGAAATACGGCGCCGCCGGCGTCGTCGGCCTGCTGCTGCTCTCCATCGGCATCAGGGCCAGGAACCCGACGGTCAGCTCCATCGGGGCCGTCATGCTCGCCGCCCTGGTCACCCGGCCCGCCGTATGACGCGGCACCGCCCGGCTCGTCCGCTGCGGGAGACGTCAGTCCGTGAGCACCAGCTCCGAACTGATCGTCTCCCACAGCGCGTCGAACCACAGCTGCGACTGCTCCACGAACGTCGTGTCCCGCAGCCCCACGCCCCGCTCGAAGGCGAACAGCATCGACCGGGTGCCCTCGGCGTCGTACATCTCCAACGGCTCGTGGTCGACCTCCGCCTCCCGGCGCACCAGCGTGTAGTAGGCGAAGAGGGCCTCCACCCCGTTGAGGAGGTAGAGCTTGACCGGCGGCGTGAAGGGCAGCGCGCGGAAGGTGACCCGCACGTCGATGCCGTGCGTGGAGCGCAGGGCCAGCAGGTTGTGCCGGAGCACCTGCCCCTGCGCGTTGCGCTGGGCCAGCCAGCGGCGTTGCAGGCGTTCGGCGTCCGAGGGGTCGACCGGCGCCGGGAAGGCCAGGTCGATGTTCCGGCTCGGCAGCAGGATCCGCACGTCGACCTTGGCCGGTTCTGTACGGCCTTCGTGAATCTGACGCAGCGGTTCGCCCATGGCGAGGGTGAGGGAGACCGAGGTCAGACAGAGCGCGTCGATCGAGACGTGCGGGGCCGCGAAGGCGCCCGCGACCCGCGGCCCGAGGGTCACCATGGTGGGCTGCGGCGGGACCTCCGGGCCGGTCGGCGCCCTGCCGAGGCCCAGGTCGGAGGCGACGGTCGCCGGACTCCCCTTGGACATGTTGGTGAGCAGCCGCTCGGCCTGGAGGATCCTCAGCGCCTCCCGCACGGCCCCGCGCTCGACCCCGAACTCCTCCGCGAGCACGGCCTGGGTGGGCATGCGCTGGCCCGGCCGCAGCACCCCGGACCTGATCCGGGTGCGCAGCACGTCGGCCACCTCGCGGTGTGTCACCTGTGGCCGCTGTGGCCTTTTCCGCCCACTGGCGGAGGCGGGTTCCGGGTCCACGACCAAACCCTACAACTTCCCGCCATCTTTGGGCAGTTCAGGGAAAGGTGGTTATGAGCCGCTTCCAATCGGAGATAACTACAGTGAAGTTGGTCGCCAACTTAAGCAACATGGTCAGACCGATGGCGGGTTGGCCGCCAGGGGGACAAGGAGAGACCGTCATGCCGCTCGTCGCCGTCGCCGCCCTCGCCATCGGCTTCGAACAGATCGTCCAGTGGACCTACGGGCCGATGGGACTCATCGCGTTCGCCGCGCTGACCGTCGGACTCAAAGCCAGGAACACCATGATCAGCGGTATCGGAGCGGTGATCCTCGTGATGCTGCTCGCCCAGTCCGGCTGACCGGGCTCCCTTCCGGAGGGGAGCCGGGAGCCTGGTCCGTCTGCACCACCGCACAACAACCACAACAGAACAGCACCAGCTACGGATGCGTGGTACCGCACTGCCGCATCACAGCACACAGCACACAGCACACAGCACACAGCACCACAGACCTGTCGTCGGCCGGAAGGAGGCCTCAGAACATGTCCGGGCACCAAGGCCGCCTGGACGTACGCAGCAGGGCGTCGGCCGACCGGGCGGCGCCCGCTCGTTCTTCCCGGACCCGGCCCAGCGCCGCCAGCCGCACCGCAGACTCGTCGCCCAGCCACAGGGTCGCCAACTCGGCGACGTCCAGGGTGAGATCGGCGTCCGCCCCGGTCGGCGTACACACCCCGGCCCCACCCGCCTCGGCCTGGAGAAGGTAGCGGCCGCCGGTCAGCCCGGCCCGGTCCACGACCTCCAGCACCAGCTCGCCGGTCCCTTCGTACGTACGCGCCTCCATGGCCCGTACGACGTCCAGCAGCCGCACCCACAGCCAGTCCGCCTGCCGGGTGATCCGGGCCGACCTGACGTCGGGGAAGAAGAACGGGAGCAGGTCGTCCGGGGCCCGCCAGCCCGTCCTCACCTGCGCCACCCAGTCGATCGAGCACAGGTACCGCCACAGCGCGCGCTCGGCGGCCGGGGTCGAGGCGATCAGCCAGTCCACGCTCGCCGTGACGCGCGGCTGCTTGGCGTCGTCCCACGCGGTGTCGCACTCGTAGGACACCAGGCCCTCGACCTCGCCGTCCGCCGAGCGGTACACGGCGTAGAACGGCTCGGTCCACGACGTGTCGAAGCGTACGACGCCGGTGTTCACCCGCCACCACAGATCGTCGCGGTCGATGGCGCCCGGCTGGCCCCGGCGTACGCGTTCGTGCAGCTCGGGGCCGAGCTTGCGCACCTCCTCGCCCTCCACCAGGTCGATGCGGCCGCCGTCGTCCGGGACGCCGGCGCGGGGGTCGAGGCCGGTGCGGGCGGTGTCGACGATCCACTCGGCCGTCGAGGTGGCGGGGCCGAAGCCGTAGCGGCCGTAGATCCGGTACTCGGCCGCGATGAGGGTGGCCACGACGTCGCCGCGCTCCTTCGCCGCCGCCAGGTCGTGGCTCATCATCCGGGTGAGCAGGCCCCGGCGGCGATGGGTGGCGGTGACGGTGACGTTGGAGATGGCGTCGGCCGGGACCGGGTTGCCGCCGACGGCCGTGAGCTCCTGGGCGAAGGAGCGGCAGGTGGCGACACAGCGGGAGCCGTCGAAGGCGCCGAGCAGCCGGCCCGGCACGAACTGCTGACGGCGGCCCTCGAGTTGCTTCCCCGAGCTGACCGGCTCGCGCAGGAAGCCGGTGTTCAGGGCGCGGAGCCAGTCGGGGAGTTCGGGCTCGGTGATCGGGCGGACGTCGATGGCGGGGCGGCTCGTCATGAGGTCACGGTAGGCGGGCGGAACGGGGGTGTCGCGCGCATTTGTCCGGACGCGTCAGACGAGCAGGTCGTCGACCTGGGCTTCCCCTTCGCGGTACCGGCGGGCGATCTCCGCGCTGCAGTCGTCCGTCGTCCGCTGCCACTGCTGCCGGCGGCGGGAGACCCGCTGCTCGTACCGTACGAGCCGGCCCATCGCCTCGCTCAGTTCCGGGTCGGTGCGCGCGCCCAGGTCCGACAGTTCGACCTCGGCGAGCATCTCCGAGGCGAGCAGCCGGTACTCCTCGCTGTGCGGGGTGCCGAGCGTGACATGACGGGCGGAGGAACGGTGCCGGGCCGGGGCGTCGGCCAGGATCTCCGGGAGCCGGGCGAAGACGGACGCCCCGCCCGGGGTGTCCACCGGGGACGCCGGGCCGCGCCGGGCCAGCTCCGCGCGCAGGATGTCGATCCGGCCCTGGAGCAGCCGCCGGATGTAGCTGAGGTCGGCCTCGTCGCGCTGGGCGTCCCGGCGCAGGGTGCGCAGCTCGGCCAGGCTCAGCGCGGCCAGGTCGTGCTCGGCCGGCAGCCACGGGCTGTCGGTGCGCTGCGCGGGCGGCCTGGGGGCAGCCGTGGACGACTGCCCGGTGAGCCCGGTGCTCGGTGTGCTCATGTGCCTCTACCCGTCCCCTCGACCGGCGTGTGGCGCCATCGTGCCACCCCGAGCGGCCACTATGGGAACGAGTGCACCCGATCGGCCCCAGATGGGGGTATACGGACCGAAAAAGACCTGGTAGCAACCCTGCGCGCACTGCTCATCGGACCGCTCGCCGGGCTGTCCGCCGGGCCGTTCACCCGGCCGGGCATGATGGTCGTATGCGTGCAGTGGTGCAGAGAGTGGACGGCGCGAGCGTCGTCGTCGACGGCAGGACGGTCGGGGAGATCATCGGCGAGGGGCTGTGCGTCCTGGTCGGGGTGACCCACGACGACACCCCGGAGAAGGCGGCCCGGCTCGCCCGCAAGCTGTGGTCGATCCGGATGCTCCAGGACGAGAAGTCGTGCAGCGACATCGCCGCGCCGCTCCTCGTGATCAGCCAGTTCACCCTGTACGGCGACGCCCGCAAGGGCCGCCGCCCCACCTGGAACGCGGCCGCCCCCGGCGAGGTCGCCGAGCCGCTCGTCGACGAGGTGGTCGCCCAGCTGCGGTCCCTGGGCGCGACGGTGGAGACGGGCCGGTTCGGCGCGCAGATGCGGGTGTCGCTGACCAACGACGGCCCGTTCACCGTCCTGCTGGAGATCTAGCGGGCTCCCTGGAGGGTTCCCTAGGGCTCGACGACGACTTCCTGGGCCGCCGCCGTCTCCCCCGCCAGCAGCCGCGCGTCCACCGGTACGTTCCGCTTCACCAGCGCGAGGGCGATCGGGCCGAGCTCGTGGTGGCGTACGGACGTCGTGACGAACCCGATCCTGCGGCCGTCGGGGCCCTCGTCCGCGACCCGCAGCTCCGTGCCGTGTGGGGGCAGGTGGACGTCGCTGCCGTCGAGGTGCAGGAAGACCAGACGGCGCGGGGGCTTGCCCAGGTTCTGGACCCGGGCGACCGTCTCCTGGCCGCGGTAACAGCCCTTCTGGAGGTGGACCGCGGTGCCGATCCAGCCCAGCTCGTGCGGGATGGTGCGGTGGTCGGTCTCGAAGCCCAGGCGCGGCTGGTGGTGCTCGACGCGCAGCGCCTCGTAGGCGAGCAGCCCGACCGGCGGGCCGGCCTTCGCCGTGTACTCCTCCAGCCGCTCGCGCGGCAGGAGGAGATCACGGCCGTACGCCGTCTCGCGTACGACGACCCCCTCCGGCACCTCGGTGATCGAACCGGCCGGCAGGTGCACGACCGCGAGGTCGGCGGTCCGGTCGGCGACCTCCACCCGGTAGAAGAACTTCATCGACTCCAGGTACGCGATCAGCGCGTCCTGGGTGCCGGGCTCCACGTGGGCCCAGGCGGTCGTGCCGTCGTCCACCAGGTACAGGGCGTGTTCGACGTGGCCGTGCGCGGACAGGATCAGCGCCTCGGTGGCCTGGCCGGCCGGCAGGTCGCTGACGTGCTGGGTGAGCAGCAGGTGCAGCCAGCTCAGCCGGTCCTCGCCGGTGACGGCGACGACTCCGCGGTGCGAGAGGTCGACGCATCCGGTGCCGTCGGCGAGGGCGCGCTGCTCGCGGAACAGGTCGCCGTAGTGGGCGGCGACGCCTTCGTCCACGCCCTCGGCGGGGACCGCGCCGGGCAGGGACAGCAGAGGGCTCTTCATGGACCCAGCCTACGACTTGGTAATTGAACTCTTGAGCGTGCAGTCCTTGCACCGGCCGAAGATCGCGAAGTGCTTCATGTCGGTGTCGAAGCCGAAGGTCTCGCGCAGCTTGGCGGTGAAGTCGGCGGCCACCTCGACGTCCGCCTCGATGACGTTCTGGCAGTCACGGCAGACGAGGTGGATGTGGTGGTGCCGGTCGGCGAGGTGGTACGTCGGCGCGCCGTGCCCGAGATGCGCGTGGCTGACCAGCCCGAGCTCCTCCAGGAGCTCCAGGGTCCGGTAGACCGTGGAAATGTTGACCCCCGACGCCGTCTTCCTCACTTCCACGAGGATGTCGTCGGGGGTCGCGTGCTCCAGGGTGTCCACGGCTTCGAGCACGAGCTGACGCTGCGGCGTCAGCCGGTAGCCGCGCTGCCTGAGATCGCTCTTCCAGTCGGTGCTCACCACACGCCCAGTCTAGGGTGGGTTCGCCGGGTCACGGCTCGTGCGACAGAGTCCCGGGCGGCCCGAACCTGGCCGGCGGGGCTACTTGAAGAAGGCGATCCCGTCGTCCGGCATGTCGTCCGGCAGGGCCTTGGCCCAGCGTTCGACCTCCTCCGGGGTGACGGCCTTCTTCAGGTGGGCGGACATGTAGGGGCGCAGCTCGACCTCGGGGGTCTGCTTCTCGCCGACCCACATGAGGTCGCTCTTGACGTAGCCGTACAGGCGCTTGCCACCGGTGTACGGACGGGAGGCGGCGGTCCGCGCCACCGCGTCCGTGACCAGGTCGATCTGCGGCTTCTTGTCGGCCAGTTCGCCGTACCAGATCTCGATGACGCCGTCGTCGCGGGTCATCGTGACCTCGACCTTGCGGTCGGCGTCGACGCGCCAGAAGCCGGACTCCGACTCCAGGGGGCTGACCTTGTTCCCGTCGTTGTCCAGGACCCAGGTGTGGGAGCGGTACTCCAGGAAGTCCCGGCCGTCGTGCGTGAAGGTGACCTCCTGGCCGAAGTTGCACTTCTCGGAGCCGGGGAAGTCGTGCACGCCCGCGCCGGCCCAGGAGCCGAGCAGGAAGGCGAGCGGGACGAGGTCCTTGTGCAGGTCCGACGGGATCTCGATCATGAGTGGCAGTCCCTAGAGGTTGATCAGCGCTGGCCCTGGTACAGCTTCTTCACGGTCAGCCCGGCGAAGGCGAGGACGCCGACGCAGACCAGGACCAGCAGGGTTTCGAAGAAGATCTCCACGGATGCTCCTTGGGATGAGCGTGGTTGCGCACGTAGACAAGGCCGGGACCCAGCTTACGCGGCTGGACCCCGGCCCTCTCCGTGAGGTACGCCCTGTGGGTCAGCCGAGCAGTTCGCTCTGCAGGGCGACGGTCTGCTGGAAGGGAACGGCGGCCGCTGTCCCCTTGCGGGACTGCACGATCACGGCGATGACGTCCCCGGCGCTCAGGTAGGCCTGCCGTACCTGCTCCGCGCCGTACGGCTCGATCTCGTCGTAGGTGTTGCGCGTGACGCCGCCGGTGACGTCGGCCTCGATCGGGTACGTGTCGTCGAACCGCACCTCGGTCGTGCCGCGCGCGACGAACTCGGGGGCGTCGTACTGGGTGAACTTCCCGAAGACGTTGTCGGCCACCGTTCCCGTATCGAACTGCAACAGGTAGACGGCGGTGCGGGTGCCGTCCTGGGCGGTCCAGCCGCGGGCCGCCACGTGCCGCAGCCCGTTGTCCGCCAGCAACTGGCCGGCCTCGTCCCGGTCCTTCTGGGCCTCGTACATCGCCAGGAAGTCCTTCGTCGGCAGCCAGCCGTCCGTGCCCCGCAGGGCCTTGTCCTCCGTCGCCCCCGCGGGTGCGGGCAGCACCAGACCGCGCAGGTCCGCGTAGTGGGCGCGGGCCCAGTTCTTGGGGTCCTGCGGATGCGGACTGCCCGACGGCAGCGGCGGCCGGGTGATCTCCGGGTATGCCCAGCGACCGTCCGACGCGGTGGCGAGACCGGGTACGTCGGTGCGCTCCATGCGCGTGATCCCGTACGCCGTACCCGCTCCGAACGCCGCGAAGACCGTGACCACGGCGGTCCAGCGCAGGACGGCCCGCAGCACACGGCGGTCCTTCGGGACGGCCGGCCGCTCGGCGACCGGCAGAGCGATCGGGACCTGCTCGGCAGTCGCCTCGGGGGTGGCCGCAGCCGATGTCCCGGCGGCCGCGGCGGCCTGTTCGACGGTCGCTTCGGGAGCCTGCGTCTGCTCGGTCATACGGCCTGTCCCGGGTCGTCGATACGGTCGAGTTGCGAGGTGAGGAAATCGGCGACGAGCTTCCCCGGGATCGGGCCCTGGCCGTCCACGACGACGTTGACCACCACGTCTCCCACGTACCCGGCGCAGAACGCGCTCCCCAGGTCCTCGTCCTTGCCCTTGGGGGTCAGGTAGCACTCCGCGTCCTTGTGGCCCGCGATCTTCGGGCCCTTGCGGAAGAGGTCCGTGGCGCCGAGGAAGGTGTTGAAGGAGGTCACCTGTCGGCGTACGGCACCGGGGTTCGCCAGCCGCGACAGGGTGACGTCGATCGTGAACGTGTGCCAGTCGTTGGAATAGTCCCGCAGGCGGAGGTAGCTCCGCATCGCCGTGCCCTTGATCTGCTCCTTGTCGATCGCCTTCTCCAGCTCCCGGCGGGTGGCGCTGGGCAGGCCCTTGATCGCCTCCTTGCGCAGGGCGTTGGCCTGCGCCTCGCCGAACTCGGCGTCGTAACCGAACTCCTGGTTGTCCGGCCCGGGCTGGTAGCCGTCGGTTCCGAACGGCAGGAACAGGGCGCTCAGCCCCGCCCCTGACCGGGCGCTCTTGCCGCCCCTGCCGTCCTTGTCGTCGCCCGTGACCGACGCGGGGTTCTTCCAGGTGGGCTTGCCCGGGTCGCGGTCGGCGCCCTGGACGGTCACCACGGTGTATCCGACCCCGCCGACGAGCGCGCAGGCCAGCAGTACGGTTCCAGCGACGGCGGCGACACGGCCGGGGCGGACCCTACGGGTGGCCTTCCCGGCCACGGAGCCGACGGCCGTCTCGCCGAGGGTGCCTTCGACGGCCTCGGGGGGCTCAGGAGCGCCGGGGTTCTCGGGGTTCTCGCTCACAGCTTGCCCATCTGCCGCTCGGCCAGGTCCATGATCTTCGCCTTGGGGATCGGCTTGCTGTCGTTGATCCAGATCTCCATGTAGACGTCGCCGCGCCAGGCATGCGCTTCGGCCGTGTAGAGCGGGAGGTAGCCGGGCTTCCGGTCGGGTGTGTCGTGGACGTACGCCGTTCCGTTCCCGTTCCCGTCCCCGGTGCCGGGGACGGGCCAGTCGCGGGTGTGTCCTTCCTTCTCGGCCCAGTAGTGGCCGTTGTCGGACCACTCGGACGCCGCCGCCTTGCTCTCCTGCCGGAACTGCGTGAGCAGGATCTCGACGCTGTACGTACTGCCCGACCGCCAGGAGGTGGCGGCCGTGCGCCGGAACTCGTCCTCGGCAAGATTGTTGAACACGTTGACCGGATTCTCGTACCGGTCCGCGTACTGGGCCAGGTCCTCCCAGCCGTCATCGCCCATGGGGATCTCCTTCGTCCCCTTGGGCCGGTCGAGCAGCAGCTTGCGCAGGTCTCCGTCCATCTTCACCTTGCGGTCCTGCGTCGCGGACAGCGGTGCGACCTCGCCCTCGGCCTGCTTGACCACGGCCTGGGAGAGCGAGGGCAGCGCGGTGGGGGCGCGGTCCGCCTGGACGAGATAGCCCACGCAGGTGCCGGCGACGGAACCGAGCACCGCGGCCCCGGCGATCATCGCCGTCGTGCGGCCACGACGGCGGAGGCGAGGCGATCCGGCTTCAGCCACGGCTTCCGTCTCCGCCGCTGCCCCCGCCGCCCCCGCTGCTTGCGTCTCTTCGGCTGCTTCCGTCTCTTCGGCCGCCCCGGCCGTCGTCCCCGCCTCTGCCGTCTCCGCCACCCCGGCGGTCCCCATGCCGTTCACTGCCTCTTCGGCTCTTTCGGGATCTTCCACAACATCCCCCCTCAGCGCATGAAGCGCGAATTCCACATACGCGCTCCACAGGAGACCCATGGTGGATGCAGGCAGTTGTAAGGAAGTTGATTACGATTCAGCCATGGCGAAGAAGCTCGTGATCAAGGTGACGGCGGGGGCCGACGCGCCCGAACGCTGCTCTCAGGCATTCACGGTCGCGGCGGTGGCCGTGGCCAGCGGGGTCGAGGTCTCCCTGTGGCTGACCGGCGAGTCCTCGTGGTTCGCGCTGCCCGGCCGGGCGGCCGAGTTCGAGCTGCCGCACGCGGCGCCGCTGCCGGACCTGATCGACGCGGTCCTGGCCGGCGGCCGGCTGACCCTGTGCACCCAGTGCGCGGCCCGCCGGGACATCACGGAGAAGGACGTCGTCGAGGGCGTACGGATCGCGGGCGCGCAGGTGTTCGTGCAGGAGGCGCTGGGCGACGAGACCCAGGCGCTCGTCTACTGACGCACCGGCGGGAACGGCCGGACAGGCGTCACGACGCCACCCACAGGCAGAACGGGTGTCCGGCCGGGTCGAGGAACACCCGGACGTCGTCCTGGGGCTGGTACTCGGCGAGCGCGGCCCCCGCCGCGACGGCCCGTGCCGTCTCGGCCGCGAGGTCGTCGACCTCGATGTCCAGGTGCAGCATCATCCGCTGCCCGCCGGGCCCGGGCGCGGGCCAGACGGGCGGGACGTGGTCCGGCTCGGTCTGGAAGGAGAGGGCGATGCCCGGCGTGCCCGGCGGCGGGCCGATGAGCACCCAGTCGGGCTCCTCCTCGCGCACCTCGTAGCCGAGCAGACGGAGGTAGAACCCGGCCAGTCCATGCGCGTCGAAGGCGTCCAGCACGACGGTCGACAGCCTTGTGGGAGACATGCGGGTCTTCCTACCGGGGCCGCTTCTTCCCGTCCAGCTCGTCCCACCACTCGTCGGACTCGCGGTCGCCCGAGGGGTCGTCCCACCAGCGGTCCTCGGGTCCGCGGCGGTTCGCCACCATCGCGGCGAGCGGCGGTATGACCATGGCCACCACGCACATGCCCACGGCCGCCGGGACCGACCACAGGCGCACGACCGCCCACGCCAGGACGAAGAGGCCGATGCAGAACCCCATCATGGCGAAGTAGACGTGCCGCCGCCGCGCGTACATACCTCCAGCGTAGGACCGCGCACCTGGGAGCGCGCACGCCGAAGGGCCGCACCCCAGGCGTCCAACCCGCGGGATGCGGCCCTTCGGTGGTCAAGCGCGTCGCTCAGACCGCGATCGCGACCTCGGCGAGGCCACCCTGCTCGGCGACGACCGTGCGGTCGGCGGTGGCGCCGGGGACGAGGGCGCGCAGCGTCCAGGTGCCCTCGGCCGCGTAGAAACGGAACTGGCCCGTGGCCGAGGTCGGGACCTCGGCGGTGAACTCACCGGTCGAGTCCAGCAGGCGGACGTAGCCGACCACGGGCTCGCCGTCCTTCGTCACCTGACCCTGGATCGTGGTCTCACCGGGCTTGATCGTCGAGGCGTCCGGGCCGCCGGCCTTCGCTCCACACATGTCGTACTCCTGAAGGGGGTGATGAACGGTCGGTCGGATTGCTTACTTGTTGGCGCCGAGCTCGATCGGCACACCCACGAGGGAGCCGTACTCGGTCCACGAGCCGTCGTAGTTCTTGACGTTCTCGACACCGAGCAGCTCGTGCAGGACGAACCAGGTCAGGGCCGAGCGCTCGCCGATCCGGCAGTAGGCGATGGTGTCCTTGGCCAGGTCCACCTGCTCGTCGGCGTACAGCTCCTTGAGGGCGTCGTCCGACTTGAAGGTGCCGTCGTCGTTGGCGTTCTTCGACCACGGGATGTTGCGGGCGGTCGGGACGTGGCCCGGACGCTGCGACTGCTCCTGCGGCAGGTGCGCCGGGGCGAGCAGCTTGCCGGAGAACTCGTCGGGCGAGCGGACGTCGACCAGGTTCTGCGTGCCGATGGCCGCCACGACGTCGTCGCGGAAGGCGCGGATGGCCTTGTTCTGCGGCTTGGCCTGGTAGGAGGTCTCGGTGCGCTCGGGCACCTCCTCGACCAGCTCGCGGGCGTCCAGCTCCCACTTCTTGCGGCCGCCGTCGAGGAGCTTGACGTTCTCGTGGCCGTACAGCTTGAAGTACCAGTAGGCGTAGGACGCGAACCAGTTGTTGTTGCCGCCGTAGAGGATCACCAGCGTGTCGTTGGCGATGCCCTTGGCCGACAGGAGCTTCTCGAAGCCGTCCTGGTCGACGAAGTCACGGCGGACCGGGTCCTGGAGGTCCTTGGTCCAGTCGATCCGGATCGCGTTCCGGATGTGGTTCTTCTCGTACGCGGACGTGTCCTCGTCGACCTCGACGATGGCGATGCTCGGGTCGTCCAGGTGTTCCTGGACCCAGTCGGCGTCGACCAGGACCTCGCTGCGGCGGCTCATGCTCTTTCTCCTCCGGGCAGTTGCGGCGGGCGTGCAAGTGAGAGGGGTGCGCACACACGTGAAGGGGGCGCACGGATGCCCAGGCCAGGGCAGGGGACGTGGAAGTCGGTGCTTCCGCTCAGAAGGGGCGACAGAGCATGGCGGCGACGCGGCACAGGTCTACTGCCCGCCGCTTCGTGAGGTCCGCCTGTCGCTTCATGGACTCGATCGTAGGGACGGACCGCCCGGCATGTCACCGGCGTGTCGTATTTTGAGACGCGATCGTCCATATTATGGGACGAGAAAGGCGCCCGGACCGCCGTGGCACGGCTCCCGGGCGCCTGCGTGTACTGCCGCTCCTGCCCCGCGGACCGGGGCGTCTCGCCTGTCGGACGGCTGGTGTCCGCCGGACGTCGTCCTACCCGGCCAGCCTGACGTTCGAACCCTGTACCGAGATCTCCACCCCGCCGCTCGTCGGCTCGACCTTGTCCAGCCGGACGCCGCCCGGCAGGTCCTGGATGGCCTGCTGGAAGTCGGTGATCGAGCGGACCGACTTCTCGGCGAGGCCGGCGCCGAGCTGGCCGGGCAGCGAGTCCGCGCGCACCCGCACGCTGTCGCCCTTGACCGTGACCGTGCTCAGGACGGGCACCGGGCGGGGCAGCTTGACGCCGAGGAGGGTCGCGTCGACCATCACCTTGATCTTGCCGTTGCCGCCGTCGGACAGGCCCACGACCTGGGCGCTCACCCCGGGCCCGACCTCGGTGGGTTCGGACTTGGCGGCCTTGAGCAACTCGTCGTAGGAGATCGTCGCGGTGCCGGTGGCGGTGGCCGCGGTGGCGGAGCTGTAGTCGCCCGAGAAGGCGACGCCCTTCATGTGCGCCTTCAGGTCGTCGATACGGATCTTCTCGGCGCCGCTGCCCGCGGCCGCCTCGTAGTCCTTGATGCCGATCTCGACGTCGTCCAGCTCGCCGCCCGCGACCTGGGTGAGGAACGGGAAGCCGTTGATGGAGACGTCCGGGGTGCCGGCCAGTCCCTCGCTCGTCCTCAGTTTGTCCGCCACCTCGCCCTCGGCGAAGTGCGCGGCGACCCGGTCCACGACGACGAAGAGCACACCCAGGATCACGACGAGGATCACAAGTATTCGCAGCGCACGCATTTCGGTGTTCTCCCCCACCTTGACGGTCGGTCAGCAAGGACGACTGCCACCGTAGCCCCGGCACGCGGGACCGTCGCAGAATTGTCGATCATCTGTGACATGCCACGACCACCGGATCGTCCTGCGGAAACGGTCCGGGGGCGGCCCGGGAACGGCCTGAACCGTCCCCGGGCCGCCCCCGGACCGTCTCTCCTGGAGCTCGCCTAGCCGAGCGCCCGGCCCAGTACGTAGACCGCCGGGGCCGCGGCCGCCAGCGGCAGGGCCACGCCCGCCGTGAAGTGCACGAACCGGGACGGGTAGTCGTAGCTGGCGACCCGGTGGCCGATCAGCGCGCAGACCGCGGCACCGGCGCCGAGCAGCGCACCCTTCGCGCCGAGGTCCGTCATCCCGCCGGCCGCGACACCGGCACCCGCCGCCGCCAGCAGCGACACGACCACCGAGGCCGGGGTCGGCAGCGGCAGCGCACGGGCCAGGACCGCCACCGCCACCGCGGCGGCGCCGACCGACACCACGTCCGCCTCGGCGGCGAGGTACCCGGTCGCCACGATGGCCAGGGCGGCCGAGGCGACGCCCGCCATCAGGCCGTACATCCGCTCGTCCGGGTCGGCGTGCGAGCGCAGGCCCAGGACGAGGCAGAGCAGCACCCACACACCGAGGGTGCCGAGGATCGCGGCGGGCCCGTGCTCACGGCCGGCCGCGAACACCGCCACGTCCGAGACCAGCGCGCCCAGGAAGGCGAGCGCGATGCCCTGCCTGGCCGGCCACATCCCGTTCAGCCGGAACCAGCCCGCCGCGGTGACGGCCTGGAGGGCGACGAGCGGGACGAGCAGCGCGTACGAGCCGACGGCCGCGGCGCCCGCGAGCAGCAGGCCGAGCAGCGCGGTGAGCGCGGCGGGCTGCATCCCGGGCTCGATGACCGGGGAACGGCCTTCGAGACGGGCGCGCTGGGCGTCGGTGACACGGGCGTTGCCCGCCAGGGTGGCGGGACCGTAGGTGGGTCCCCCCGCCGCGCCGCCGTCGCCTTCACCGGCGGCGGGCCGGGCGGCGGGCTCGGCCGGGGCGGCGGTCCGCGGGGCGGACCAGCCGCCCGTGCCCGCCGACGGCTCCTGGTAGCCCTGCCGCGGCTGCGGCTGCGCCTGATGTGCCTGATGTCCCTGGGGCGCCTGCCCGACGGGCGGCAGGTACGCCGTCTCCGTCACGGGGGCCGCGGGGACCGGGGGCTGCGTCTGGGTCTCCCAGGTCTGCCCCTGCCACTGCTGCGTGTGCTGCTGGTCGTCGTACGGGTGGGGCTGGTGCTGCCGGCCCGACCAGGCCTGCTGGGACTGGTGTGCCTGCTGATGCGCCTGCTGGTGGGCCGGGTGCGGCTGCTGCTGGTGATGGTGCGGCTGCTGCTGGTGGTGCGGCTGCTGCGCGTACGGGGCGTAGCCCTCGTACGGGGTCCCCTCGTGGGGCTCGTACGGCTGGTCGGTCATCGGTGGGGTCATCCTCCTGCGAACGGCGGGAGCACCTCGACCGTGCCGCCCTCGGCCAGCCGTACCGTCTCATGCCCGCGGGTGCCGACGGGGTCCCCGTCGACGAGGAACGAGCATCGTCGCAGGACACGCGTCAGTTCGCCGGGGTGTCGCTCCCGGACGGCGTCGAGCGCCCCGGCGAGCGTGGCCGCGTCGTACGGCTCCTCGGCGACCCCGGCCGCGGCCTTGGCGGCGGCCCAGTAGCGCACCGTGCCCTTTGCCATCTCGTCCCTCGAGTCGGTTCGGCTGTGAACACGATCAGGCTAGGCCCTGCCGTCAAATTCCCGCCCGCCCAGGACACCCGGCCCCGGCGCCGGGACCGGGGCCGACGCCGCGGCCCAGCCGCCGATCCGGCGCAGCAGTTCCTCGTCCGCCGCGTGCTCGGCATGGCCCATGCCGGGCTCCAGCCAGAGCTCTCCGTGCTCGCCGGCGGCCGCGGCCAGCATCCGGGGGTGGTCGACGGGGAAGTAGCCGTCCCGGTCGCCGTGCACGATCAGCAGCGGCCTGGGCGCGATCCGCGGCACCGCCTCCACCGGGGACAGCGGCACCGGGTCCCAGTCGCGGTGGTGGATACGGGTGCGCAGGCCGAGGCGGCAGACCAGACGGCCCTCGGGCCGGGTCACCAGCCAGTGCACCCGGCGCATGAGGACCGTGCCCCGGTAGTACCAGCGGGCCGGGGCGCTGACCGAGACCACGGCGTCCGTGCCCCCCTCGCGCTCCGGGCCGTACAACGCCGCGTGCCGCAGCACCACCGAGCCGCCCATCGAGAAGCCGACGGTGACCACGCGCGCGTGCCCGAGCCCGCGGGCCCACTCCACCGCGGCCGCCAGGTCGAGCACCTCCCGGTCCCCCACCGTGGACCGTCCGCCCGAGGACCCGTGGCCGCGGAAGGAGAACGTGACGACGGCTCCGTACCGCGCGAGCGCCTTCGCCACCCGGCGAACGTGCGGCCGGTCCGCGGCGCCGGTGAAACCGTGCGCCACGACGAACACGAGGTCACGGGCGGGTGGCGGACCGTCGTCGTATACAACCGCCGGCGGGTTGTATACGGAATCGATCGTCACACCGTCGACGGTGTGCAGAAACGTCCGCAATGGTGCAGGTCTGCTCGTCTCGGGATTCGGACGAACGGTGGAACGCGCCTCATGACCTGCCGGACTGATGCTCATGTGGGCTATTCTGCTGGACAGAGGACTCGGGCAGTGAAGCCCCCGGGTCCTTTCGTGCTTTCGGGAGCTTTGTATGCAAAGCGGGAAACCGCAGGTGTACGGGGCCTTCGGCACACCTCGGCTCCCTGGAGTCGTGGCGGGTCCCAGAGGAGCGGGAGCCGCACAGTAGGAGGCAGTGCCGCAAACGTCCTCGCAGGGACCGAGGAGGAACGAGACGTTATGGGCGAGCGAACCTTGCACGAACATGTGACGACGATCCAGGCAGGTGGCGTGCGATGAGTTCTCTGCTGCTCCTGACCAATGCCCTTCAGCCGTCGACGGAGGTGCTTCCCGCTCTCGGCCTGCTCCTGCACAACGTGCGAGTGGCCCCCGCGGAAGGCCCCGCCCTGGTCGACACCCCGGGCGCCGACGTCATCCTGATCGACGGACGACGGGACCTGCCCCAGGTCCGCAGCCTGTGTCAGCTGCTGCGGTCCACGGGGCCCGGCTGCCCGCTCGTCCTCGTGGTCACCGAGGGCGGCCTCGCGGCCGTGACCGCCGACTGGGGCATCGACGACGTGCTCCTCGACACCGCCGGCCCGGCGGAGGTCGAGGCCCGGCTGCGGCTGGCCATGGGCCGGCAGCAGATCGTCAACGACGACTCCCCGATGGAGATCCGCAACGGCGACCTGTCGGTCGACGAGGCGACGTACTCCGCCAAGCTCAAGGGGCGCGTCCTCGACCTCACCTTCAAGGAGTTCGAGCTCCTGAAGTACCTGGCGCAGCACCCGGGCCGGGTGTTCACCCGCGCACAGCTGCTCCAGGAGGTCTGGGGCTACGACTACTTCGGTGGCACCCGGACCGTGGACGTGCACGTACGGCGGCTGCGCGCCAAGCTCGGCCCCGAGCACGAGTCGCTGATCGGAACCGTCCGGAACGTCGGTTATCGATTCGTTACTCCCGAGAAGGCCGACCGCTCCTCGGACGAGGCGAAGGCGAAGGCCGCCAAGGCAAAGCCGGAGGATGCGGACGAGACGGCCGCCCTGGACAGCACCGGGGTCGGGGCGGAGGCGTAGCGGGCGCTCGGGCGGGGTGTCCGGAGCGTCGCAGGCGCGCGACCAAGCTCTGATACGCCCTGCCCGGCACGGATCCATCCGCGTAGACTCCGCGCGTGGCCAAGGTGACTCGGGATGATGTGGCGCGACTGGCGGGGACTTCCACCGCGGTGGTCAGTTACGTCATCAACAACGGACCCCGGCCGGTCGCCCCGGCCACGCGCGAGCGTGTCCTCGCCGCCATCAAGGAACTGGGCTACCGGCCCGACCGGGTGGCCCAGGCGATGGCGTCCCGGCGCACCGACCTCATAGGCCTGATCGTGCCGGACGCGCGCCAGCCGTTCTTCGCGGAGATGGCGCACGCGGTCGAGCAGGCCGCCTCCGAGCGCGGGAAAATGGTGCTCGTCGGCAACTCCGACTACATCGGCGAACGCGAGGTCCACTATCTGCGGGCCTTCCTCGGGATGCGCGTATCCGGCCTGATCCTCGTCAGCCACGCGCTCAACGACCTGGCCGCCGCCGAGATCGAGGCCTGGGACGCCCGGGTGGTCCTGCTGCACGAGCGGCCCGAGGCCATCGACGACGTCGCCGTCGTCCTGGACGACCTGGGCGGTGCCCAGCACGTCGTACGCCATCTGCTGGAGCACGGCTACGAGTACGTGGCCTGTCTGGGCGGCACCGCGGAGACCCCCGCGGTCGGCGACCCCGTCTCCGACCACGTCGAGGGCTGGCGGCGCGCCATGGACGAGGCCGGGATATCGACGGAGGGCCGGCTCTTCGAGGCGCCGTACAACCGCTACGACGCCTACAAGGTCGCCCTCGACATCCTGTCCGGTCCCCGGCGGCCCCCGGCCGTCTTCTGCTCCACCGACGACCAGGCGATCGGCCTGCTGCGGGCGGCGCGCGAGCTGCGTCTGGACGTGCCGGGAGAGCTCGCGGTGGCCGGCTTCGACGACATCAAGGAGGCGGCGCTGGCGGATCCGCCGCTGACCACGATCGCCTCGGACCGTTCGGCGATGGCCCGGGCGGCGGTGGACCTGGTGCTGGACGACGGGCTGCGGGTCGCCGGGTCGCGACGGGAGCGGCTGAAGGTGTTCCCCTCGAAGCTGGTCGCCCGCCGGTCCTGCGGCTGCGAGTGAGCTTCGGCACGTCCGCCGCCCCCGGTCCGGGGCGTTTCTGAGACTCTCCTGAGAGGACTCGCCCGGCCGGGGGAACCCGCTTCATATCGGGCATACGAGGTTCTACCCGCCTTCTCAGGGAGCACTCAGGAAGCTCTCATCGTGGGGCGGGAGGCTCTCCTCATGACCGAGAGCTTCCGCCGCAGCGGCGAGTACGAGAACCCCTACCAGGGCGACCAGCAGCAGCCGGCGTACCCCCAGCAGCAGCAGCACGCCTCCTCCCCCGTGGACCCGGAGTGGCCGCCCCCGCCGGCCCACCGGCCCGCACAGCCGTCGACCGAGCCGGTGACGGTGGAGCCCGGCACCACGGTGTGGCCGGCCCAGTCCTTCTCGGCCACCGCCCCCGCCACCCCCACCGCCCCGGTCGACTTCGCCGGCTTCGCGGCGGACGGCTCCGGTTCCGGTGCCGGCCACGGCGGCGACACCGCTCTCCTCGCCGCCGTGCCCGCCGGGCCCGCGCCGAAGAAGCAGCGCAACCGCGGCACGGTCGCCCTGCTCGCCGCCGTGGCGATCATCGCCGCGGTCGTGGGCGGCGGCACGGCCTACGGCATCCAGGAGCTCACCGGCAAGGACTCGGTCTCCTCCAGCTCCACCAGCACCAACGTGGTGCCCTCCGCCAAGAGGGGCACGGTCTCCGGGGTCGCCGCGGCGGTCAGCCCGAGCATCGTCGAGGTCAAGGCCACGCTCAGCAACGGCTCCTCGACCGGCTCCGGGGTGATCGTCACCAGCGACGGCGAGATCGTCACCAACAACCACGTCATCTCCGGCGCCTCGTCGATCAAGGTGGCGACGAGCGACGGCAAGGAGTACACCGCCCAGGTCGTCGGTACCGACAGCAAGAAGGACCTCGCCCTGATCAAGCTGGAGAACGCCTCCGGCCTGACGGTGGCGACCCTCGGCAACTCCGACGGGGTCCAGGTCGGCGACGAGGTCGTGGCGATCGGCTCCCCCGAGGGCCTGACGGGCACCGTCACCAGCGGCATCGTCTCCGCCCTGGACCGGGACGTGACCGTCTCCACCGACGAGAGCCAGAGCCAGCAGGGACAGGGCGGCGGCAACGGCCAGTGGCCGTTCGAGTTCGGCGGCCGCCAGTTCAACGGCGACACCGGCACCTCGACGACGACCTACAAGGCGCTCCAGACCGACGCCTCGCTCAACCCCGGCAACTCCGGCGGCGCGCTGATCGACATGAACGGCAACATCATCGGCATCAACTCCGCCATGTACTCGGCCGCGGACTCCACCTCCTCGTCCAGCGCCGGCAGCGTCGGTCTCGGCTTCGCCATCCCGATCAACACGGTCAAGGCCGACCTGGCCGGCCTGCGGGCGGGCGGCTCCGACAGCTGATCCGGCCCGCCGCACACGCAAGGGAGTACGGCATGATCCAGCAGGTTTCGCACCCGGCGGCCGGCATCGACCCGGCCGGCTTCGCCCTGGCCCTCGAAGTGGCGTACGAGCTGAACGCACCGTCGGCGCCGACGCCCCGGGCGCCCGAGGTGGCCCCCGAGCTGATGGGCCTGCGCACCTCCGCGGCCCGTCCGCACCGCCGCAAGGTGCCGCTGAAGCGGCTGACCGCGGTCCACGGCTGAGCGTGGCCGGTCCGGCCCGCCGCCCGCTTCCTTCACGCCCCGGCCGGGAATCATGCGAGGCTGAACGCGGTACCGCCGAATCAGACCGATCGCACCGATCAGCCCGATCAGCCCGCAGACGTCCCACCGCATCCTCCGAGGAACCCCGCCCATGAGCTCCGCCGAAGGCGACCGTGACACCCAGCGCATCCTGATCGTCGACGACGAGCCGGCGGTGCGCGAAGCACTCCAGCGCAGCCTCGCCTTCGAGGGGTACGCCACCGAAGTCGCCGTGGACGGTGCGGACGCCCTGGAGAAGGCGGCCGCCTACCGGCCCGACCTGGTCGTCCTCGACGTCCAGATGCCCCGGATGGACGGCCTGACCGCGGCCCGTCGCATCCGGGGCGCCGGCGACACCACGCCCATCCTGATGCTGACGGCCCGCGACACGGTCGGCGACCGGGTCACCGGGCTCGACGCGGGCGCCGACGACTACCTGGTCAAGCCGTTCGAACTGGACGAGCTGTTCGCCCGGGTCCGTGCGCTGCTGCGGCGCAGTTCGTACGCGTCCGCGACCACCGACCCGGACCAGGCGGACGAGGCACTCACCTTCGCCGACCTGCGGATGGACCTCGCCACCCGCGAGGTGACCCGGGCGGGACGCCCCGTGGAGCTGACCCGCACGGAGTTCACCCTGCTGGAGATGTTCATGGCGCATCCGCGCCAGGTCCTGACCCGTGAGCAGATCCTCAAGGCGGTCTGGGGCTTCGACTTCGAGCCCTCCTCCAACTCCCTCGACGTCTACGTCATGTACCTGCGCCGCAAGACCGAGGCGGGCGGCGAGCCGCGCCTCGTGCACACGGTCCGCGGGGTCGGTTACGTGCTGCGCCAGGGCGGCGCGGAGTGAGCAAGCTGTCCCGCCGGTTCCGGACGCTGCCGATCCGGGCCCGGCTGTCGATGCTGGTCGCCGCGGCGGTGGCGTTCGCGGTGGCGGCGGTCTCGGTGACCTGCTGGTTCATCGTGCAGAAGAAACTGTACGAACAGGTCAACGCCGACCTCAGGAAGATGGCGCAGCCGGCGCTGTCCAGACAGGTCGACGAACTCCTCACGGCCTGTCCCCAGACCGACGACAACGACCAGACCGGCTCGAACGACCAGACCGGCATCAACAGCCTGCGGACCCAGAGCAGCTACATCCAGCTGGTCAAGGCGGACGGCACGGCCTGTGTCTCCTCGAACTCCGCGGGCACCGTCAAGGTCACCCGCGTCGACACGAACGTGATCAAGAACGCGAGTCACAGCAGGGGGATCGTCCCCGAGGGGATCATCCGCAACGGCACCGACACCGACGGCAACGCCGTGCGCGTGCTCACCACGCCGCTGCTCGTCAACACCCCGGGCATCGGCCCGCCCCAGCTGTACCCGGACACCGCGCTGCTCATCGCGGTTCCCCTCAAGAGCACCGAGTCCACCCTCAAAGACCTCGCCCTCATCCTCCTGCTGGTCTCCGGCATCGGAGTGATCGGCGCCGGGGCGGCCGGCCTCGCCGTCGCCCGCGCGGGTCTGCGCCCGGTCGACCGGCTCACCGAGACGGTCGAGCACGTCGCCCGTACCGAGGACCTCAGCGTCCGCATCCCCGTCGAGGAGGACAGCGACGACGAGATCGCCCGGCTCTCCCGCTCCTTCAACTCGATGACCTCCTCCCTGGCCAGCTCCCGCGAGCTCCAGCAGCAGCTCATCGCGGACGCCGGGCACGAGCTGCGCACCCCCCTCACCTCCCTGCGCACCAACATCGAGCTCCTCACCCGCAGCGAGGAGACCGGCCGCCCCCTGCCGGAGGCGGACCGCAAGGCGCTGCTGGCCTCGGTGAAGGCGCAGATGACGGAGCTGGCCTCGCTGATCGGCGACCTCCAGGAGCTGTCGCGGTCGGAGGGCCAGCAGGGCGAACGCGTCCAGGTGGTCTCGCTGGAGGACACCGTCGAGGCCGCCCTGCGCCGCGCCCGGCTGCGCGGCCCGGAGCTGACGATCACGTCCTCCGTCGACCCCTGGTACGTACGGGCGGAACCGACGGCGCTGGAGCGGGCGGTGGTCAACGTCCTCGACAACGCGGTGAAGTTCAGCCCCGAGGGCGGCACGATCGAGGTGCGGCTCAGCGAGGGCGTCCTGACGGTCCGCGACCACGGCCCCGGCATCCCCGCCGAGGAACTCCCGCACGTCTTCGACCGCTTCTGGCGCTCGCCGAGCGCACGCGCGCTGCCCGGCTCGGGCCTGGGTCTTTCGATCGTCGCGCGCACCGTGCAGCAGGCCGGCGGCGAGGTGAGTCTGACCCGCGCGGTGGGCGGCGGAACGGTCGTGACACTCCGCCTGCCGGGCTCGCGGACACCGCCGCCCGAACTCCCGTAACGACGCCCCGCCCCCGAGGAAGACCCGGAGTCCCCCGGTCGGCGCATCCGACCGGGCCGGTCCTACGATGTCCTGCCTGAAGGGGAGGCTTCGTGAGCGTCGACGCGCACACCGGGGGAAGCGGCTTCGAGCGGGAGTACGGTCGCCGCCGATGGCCCATGTCCCGGGCGCGGTTGGTCTTCCTGGTCGTGATGACCGTGAACGCCGTGTTGCAGATGAGCCGGGGCGACGACTTCATGCCGCGCTGGGGCAAGGTCGTGTTCGTGGCCCTGATGCTGGGGATCGTGGGCTGGGCCTGGCTCCAGCAGACCCGGGGGCGCACCCGCGTGGGGCCCGACGGGATCACCGTGCGCGGTGCGCTGCGGGAACGGCAGGTGTCCTGGACGGACATCTACGACATCCGCGCGGAGCCGTTCCCCAACCGCCGTATGGCCGGACCCCTGCTGTACGCCTACCTCTACCGCCACGACGGCCGGCGCACACTGCTCCCGCACGTGGACGACTGGCAGGTGCCGGACTTCGCCGCCGAGCTGGAGGGGCTGCGCGGGACCGCCGTCCGGCACCGCGCGACGGCCTGGGAGCGGCGGCCGGAGACCGAGGAGCTGATACGGCTGCGGACCGGTCACCGCAGGGCCTGGCAGTGGTCGGTCTCCGGTGCGCTGCTCGTCCTGCCGGTCACGTTCGTGGTGCTGATCGCGCAGGTGGTGACCGGGGCCCAGGTGCATCCGTTCCTGCTGTTCGTCGGTGCTCCCCTGGCCGCGTTCGCCGTCCTGGCCGTGGTGCTGCGCCGGTTCTGGAGGTCCCTGGTCCCCGTGTACATGCGCGAGCCGTAGCCGCGCTGCGCAGACACGGAACGAGGGGCCCGGGACGTACGCCACGCGTACGTCCCGGGCCCCTCAGGAACAGACGGAACAGTCGGAACAGACGGACCTACTGGACGATCGTGATCCGGTTGGTGGCCGGCGGTGCCAGCGGGGCCGCCGCCGAGGAGTTGGCCGTCAGGTACCGCACCAGAGCCTCCAGGTCGTCGACGCCGACGACGTCGTTCGTGCCCAGGCCCAGCGTGGTGAAGCCGTCGCCGCCGCCCGCGAGGAAGCTGTTCGTCGCGACGCGGTAGGTGGCCGCCGGGTCGATGGCGGCGCCGTTCAGCCGGATGGAGTCGGTGACGACACGGTCGGCTCCGGACTTCGTCAGGTCCAGCGTGTACGTCAGGTTCGCCGAGGGCTGGAGGATCTTCGGCGCGGCCGCGTTCGAGCCGCTGACCTGCTCCTTCAGCACCTGGATGAGCTGGGCGCCGGTGAAGTCCTGGAGGTTCACCGTGTTGGCGAACGGCTGCACCGTGAAGCCCTCGGCGTACGTCACCACGCCGTCACCCTCGCCGGCCTTGGCCGCGTAGGTGAGACCGGCGCGGACCCCGCCCGGGTTCATCAGCGCCACGGCGGTCTTCGGGTCCAGCTCCCTGCCGTACGCCAGCTGCGCGTCCGCGATCAGGTCGCCCATCGGGGACTCGGTGCCGGTGCTGTTGACGTCGGCGGAGATGTGGCCGATCGCCCGGTTGCCGATCGGGGCGGCCAGGGTGTTCCACTTGCCGATCAGCGCGGTCATGTCGGCCGCCTTGGCGACGTCCCGGGTGACCACGCGGTTCGCGGACTTCACGGACGTACGGGCGATGTCGCCGGTGAAGCGGTCGTACGTGAGCGTGGTGTCCGTGTAGAGGCGGCCGAAGGACGCGGCCGAGGTGACCATGCGCGGCTTGCCCGACGGGTCGGGGATCGTGCACACGTAGGCCGCGTGGGTGTGGCCGGTGACCAGCGCGTCGACCTTCGGCGTGATGTTCTTGGCGATGTCGACGATCGGGCCGGAGATGCCGTCGCCCGCGCCCGGCGAGTCGCAGTTGTAGTTGTACGCGCCCGAGGCCGGCAGTCCGCCCTCGTGGATCAGCGCGACGATCGACTTCACGCCCTGCCTGTCCAGCACCTTGGCGTACTTGTTGATCGTCTCGACCTCGTCCTGGAACTTGAGGCCCTTCACCCCTTCGGCGGAGACGATGTTCGGGGTGCCCTCCAGGGTCACACCGATGAAGCCGATCTTGACGCCGTTCTTCTTCCACACCGTGTACGGCTTGAGGATCGGCTTGCCGGTCTTCTCGTCGAGGACGTTCGCCGCGAGGTAGGGGAAGTCGGCGCCCTGGAACTTCTTGTCCGTGTAGCAGCCGGCCGTCGGGTGGCAGCCGCCGTTCTGGAGCCGGGCCAGTTCCTTGGCCCCCTCGTCGAACTCGTGGTTGCCGACGGAGGTGACGTCCAGGTCGAGCTTGTTCAGCGCCTCGATGGTGGGCTCGTCGTGGAACAGGCCCGAGATCAGCGGGGACGCGCCGACCATGTCGCCGCCGGCCGCGGTGATCGAGTACGAGTGGCCCTTGCGGGCCTCGCGCAGATGCGTCGCCAGGTACTCCACACCGCCCGCGTCGACGGTCTTCGTGGTGCCGTCGGCCTGGAGTTCGGTGACCCGGCCGGAGGAGCCCGACGGCGGTTCGAGGTTGCCGTGCAGGTCGTTGAAGGACAGCAGCTGGACGTCCTGGTAGCGGGCCGGCCGAGGATGACCGTGCCCGCCGTTGTCGTGCGCGTCCGCCGGCAGCGCGGCGGCCAGTGCGCCGGCCGTGGCGAGACCGGCGGCGGCCGCGAGAATCCGGTACGTACGACGTCTGCTGCCGGGATTCGACGGTGATGTGGCTGGCATGCGCCCCCCTGAGGCTGATGGCGTCCACCGGGCCGGTGTGGCCCCGTGGGTCTGCTGAAAGGTGTGCCCGTCCGGCGCAGCCTAAGGTCAACGCGCGTAGCACGACAGGGGTTTCAGGGTTACATCCAGGTTTCCCTTTGCCCCCGTCTCACCCCCTTCCTGCCGCCACTTTGCCCGGTACTCCCCTTACCCTCGTACGCATGACCAGCGACGACATCGCACGGCTCCCCGGCGCCCGATCCATCGAGACCCTCTCCGCGCTCTCCGCGGAACAGACCGAGGCCGTGCTCGCACTGCTCGCGGAGGCCGCCCAGAGCGACGGCCAGCAGGCGGTGTCCGAGCAGGGCCGGCTGCAACTGCGCGGCGGAGCCCGCGAAGGGGTCTCCCATCTGTTGCTGACGACGGGAGGCGAACTGCTCGGCTACGCACAGCTGGAGGACACCGACCCGGTGGAGGCGCCGGCCGCCGAGATGGTCGTGCACCCCGCGCACCGCGGGCACGGGCACGGGCGGGCACTGGGCTCCGCGCTGCTCGCCGCCTCCGGCAAGCGGCTGCGGGTGTGGGCGCACGGCGGCCACTCCGCGGCCCGCCACCTGGCCCAGGTCCTCGGCCTCACCCTGTTCCGGGAACTGCGCCAGATGCGGCGGCCGTTGGCCGGGCTCGATCTGCCCGACCCGGTGCTGCCCGAGGGCGTGGGCGTCCGCGCCTTCGAGCCGGGTGCCGACGACGCGGCCTGGCTCGCCACGAACGCCGCCGCGTTCGCCCACCACCCCGAACAGGGCTCCCTCACCCAGCGCGACCTCGACGACCGCAAGGCCGAGACGTGGTTCGACCCCGCGGGCTTCTTCCTCGCCTTCCGCGAGGACCGGCTGGTCGGCTTCCACTGGACCAAGGTGCACGCCGAGGAGGGCATCGGCGAGGTCTACGTCCTCGGTGTCGCCCCCGGCACGCAGGGCGGCGGCCTCGGCAAGGCCCTGACCACGATCGGCCTGCGCCATCTCGCCGCGCAGGCGCTGCCGACGGCGATGCTCTATGTCGACGCCGACAACAAGGCGGCGGTGTCCGTCTACGAGCGGCTCGGATTCGTCACGTACGAGACCGACCTCATGTACCGCACGGAGACCTGAGCGGCCGTCACCACCAGGGACCGTCCGGTGCGAGCGCCCCGGCCGGCGACTGGGTGACGCGTGCTCAGGCGGCGGTCGGGGCGGTCTCCCGCGGCCGGGGGTGCCGGACGGACCCGCGGCGCAGTGGCTCCGGCGCGCAGAGCGTTACCACCGCGACGGCCGCCATCAGCAGCCCCGCCCACCGCCCGTGCGCGTCCGCCCAGCGCTGGTCGCCCACCGCCACCAGCAGCGCCCACCGCTGCGGCAGCAGCAGCGTCGGCACGGTCACCGCGACGGCCGTCAGACCGGCCGCGACGGCGGCGCCCGGCCGGGTCCCGTCCGTGAAGCGGACGGCGGCCGAGGCGCCGGCCAGCGCCAGCGCGGCGGTCGCGGCCGCCTCCAGGGTGACCGCGCCCACCGGGGGCCGCGCCTGCCCCGGTACGAGCAGCAGCGCGGCCGTCCAGCACAGCGCGGTGACCGGCGCGGCCAGGGCCAGGCGCAGGGCGCCGCGCAGCGGTCGGCGCACCGGCACCGGCGCGGTGGTGTGCCGGGCCGGGTCGTCGGACAGGAAGGCCAGGCCCAGCGCGAGACAGAGCGCGGCGGCCCGCAGCAGGTTCAGGCACAGCCAGGGATCGGGGACGCCGGACAGCAACCGGGGCAGCCCGGCGAGCAGCAGGGCGAGCGTGCCGGCCGCCGCGAGGGCGGGTCGGGGCAGGGTGCGCCAGAGCGGGCGGAGCAGGGCGCGGAGCACGGCGTACGGCCTCGGCCGTCGTTCACCAGCCACAGGTGTCACCGTCGTCCTCCTCCGTCGTGGGCGCCTGCACGCCCAGCAGTTGCGCCACCCGCGCGAGCGGTGTCCCCGGGGTGGTCAGCTCCGTCCAGTGGGCCTTCACCTTGGCGATGACGCCGTAGCGCGGCTGCCGCAGCAGCTGCCGGACGACGTCGGTCTGCCCGGCGGTCATGGCGACGGAGGCGACGGGCGTCAGCGCGATCGCGGAGCCCTCGGCGCTGTCGTCGAGGCGGGCGCCGCGCAGCCGGGCCAGCGGGTCGGGCTCCGCGCCCAGCGCGAGCCACATGATCGTCACCACCCGGGCGTCGCACACCTCGCTGCCGGCCCGCTCGTCGCCCGCCACCAGGACGGAGGCGACCCCGACCGCGAACTGGACGTTCCGGTCGCCGCCCCACTCGGTGCCCGCGCTGACCTGGCCGGGCCCGGTGAGCGGGGCGATCGCGGCGTCGCCCTCCAGACCGTAGCGGGCTTCCACCCGTTGCCGTACGGTCAGCCGCGTGCCGCCCGCGGCACCGCCCGCCAGGCGGCGCACCCGGTCGGCCGCGGCGGCCCAGTCGGCGGTGCGGTCGGTCCACTCGGGGAAGGCGCAGTACGTCGAGGTGCCGTGGACGCTGCACGACTGGACCCGTTCCGGGTGCACGGACGCCTCGGCGCGGGCGGCCTTCAGCGCGGCCGTCTCGCCCGGGGCCTGCCCGACGGCCCCCGTGACGGTGACGGCCAGGGCGAGGGCGGTCACCGCCAGGGCCGTACGGGTGCGGGCGCCGCTCAGCAGCACCGCGCCGCAGGCCACCAGGACGATCAGCCCCGTCAGGTACAGCGCGTGCCAGGCGGCCGGGCGGCCGAGCAGGTCGGACGGCAGGGGTCCGGCGCCGGTCTCGGTGACGGCGGGCAGCAGCCAGCGCGCCCCGTGCGAGCCGTCCAGGTTCACGGCGGCGAGGACGAGCAGGACGTAGCCGCCGATCACCACGAGCGGGGCGGCGAAGAAGGACGGGACCAGCCGGGCGAGCAGGACGCCGGCGACCCCGGCCAGGAGGACGCAGAGCGGGCCGACGGCCAGTTCGAAGAACGAGCCGTGGCCGCTCGCGCCGGGCTTCAGCGCGGCCCAGGTGAACTCGACGGCCACGACGAGCGCGGTGAGCGCCGCGTACGGCACCACGGACAGGACGTGCGCGACCGTACGCCGCCAGGGCTCCATCGGCAGGATGCCGTCGTGCCGGTCGGTGCCGTTGCGGCGCGAGCGCACCGCGGCCCGGTTGACGCAGACGAGCAGGGCGATGCCGAGCAGCACCGGCCCGGTCTGGGTGCCCCGGTCGACGTCCTGGAGGACCGGATAGGCGCCCGTGCCGCCACCGCCCGAGTACAACTGCCAGGCGGTGTAGCCGACGTAGAGGAGCAGGAAGGAGAACACCGGGACGAACCTGATGAGTTCGCGGGCCTCGAAGCGGGCGAGGGCGAGCACGGCCGCGGTCCGCCGGGGGGCGGGGCCGGGGGCCGGTCCGGCGGCGGCGGCCGTCTCCACGACCTCGGTGGCGCTCATGCGGCCGCCTCCGCCGACACGCCGTCGAGCGCGAGCAGGTAGCCGTCCTCCAGGGTCGGTTCGAGGAGGTCGGCGCCCTCGGGCGGGTCGCCGACGTTGCGGAAGGTGCCGAGTCCGGTGCGCCAGCCCGCCAGCGCCGCCGGGTCCCGCTCGGCGCTGCTCCACACCCGGCCCGCGGCCTGCGCGGTGAGCTCGGCGGGGGTGCCCTCGAAGCGGAGGCGGCCCCGGGCCATGACGATCACCCGGTGGCAGAGCATCGCCACGTCCTCGGTCTGGTGGGTGGAGAGCAGCACCGTCCGGCCCTCGCCCGCCTGGGCGATCAGCTCCCGGAACCGCATGCGCTGTTCGGGGTCCAGGCCGACGGTCGGCTCGTCGAGGACGAGGAAACCGGGGTCGCCGACGAGGGCGGCGGCGAGCGCGACCCGCTGCCGCATCCCGCCGGACAGCCGCTTGATGCGCCGGCCGCGCACCTCGGACAGGTCGACGGCGTCGAGGATCCGCCGCACCTCGCGGTGCCGGGCTCCGCGGTCCGTCATCTCCTTGAGGATCGCCACGTAGTCGACGAACTCGAAGGCGGTGAAGTCCGGGTGGAATCCCGGGTTCTGCGGGAGGTAGCCCAGGGCGCGGCGGACGTTCTGCCGTCCGGCCGTGGTGCCCGGGTCGTGTCCGAGGACGCTGAAGGCGCCCCGGTCGGGGGGCACGGCGGTGGCGAGGACCCGCAGCAGGCTGGTCTTGCCCGCCCCGTTCGGTCCGAGCAGCCCGGTCACTCCTTCGGTCAGCCGCAGGGTCACCTCGTCGAGCGCGGCGGTGCCGCCGTAGCGGAGGGTCAGCCCGAAGGCGGAGACGGTGACGGTCATGGGGCACTCCTGTGAGTGGCGTGGGTGGCGCCGGCCGCGTCGAAGGCGTCGACGGCGTCGGTGAAGGGGGTGAGGGAGCGGCCGTCCGCGGTCACCTGCCGGCCCCCTGCCGGAAGTCGGTGAACGGCACGGTCGAGGCGTCGAACCGGTCGCGGGCGAGATAGAGCAGCCCGGCACCGAGTGCCGCGACCGCGCCCGCCACGCCCTGCCCGGCCGCGGTGAACGGCGCGAGCGTCCCGTCGCCGGACGCGTCCGCCGCGAGGAGCAGACCGATCCAGCCGCCGCCGACCAGGACGGGCGCGACGACCGGGCCCAGGCGGGGCGTCAGCGCCAGCCCGGTCGCGGTCAGCGCGAGCGCGGGCAGCAGCCAGGCCAGCGCGCGCAGTCCGTAGTCGGGGAGCGCGAGGGTCGCGAGCCCGTTCAGGCCGAGGCCGACCGTCAGCACGGCGACCGTGCGGATCAGCAGCAGCCGGAAGCCGTGCAGCGGGGAGACGACGCCCATCTCGTACGTCGGGTCGAGGACGGGCCCGTACGACAGCGCCACCCCGGCGAGCGGCAGCAGCGGCGCCAGGGCGAGGAACAGCGTGGGCGATCGTCCGGGTGTGACGGTGGCGGTGGCCAGTACGGTCATGAGCAGGACCGCGGCGACCGCCGCGAGCCAGGAGCGGCGCAGCACGGGCGTGGCGGTGAGCAGCCGGGCCGTGTGGTCGGCGACGCCGGCCCGTACCATCAGCGACTCGACGAACCCGCGCCGTGGCGCGTCGAGTTCGGCGTCGAGCCGCTCCCAGCCGGTGTCCAGCGCGACGGGGTCGGCGAGCCGCGCGAGCAGGGCGCGGCAGTCGGCGCAGGCCGCCAGGTGGGCGTCGGCGGACCACAGTCGCGGTGCCGCCAACTCGCCCCGGGTGTAGGCCCGGAGATCGTCCTCGGGCACATGCCAGGTGGTAGTCATGCCAGCGCCTCCCGCAGTTGCTTACGGGCGCGCAGGGCCCGTGTCTTGACCGTGCCGGGCGGTATGCCGAGCAGTACGGCCGCCTCCCGGGTGGTGAGCCCGTCGACGACCGTCGCCTGGAGGACGGCCCGCAGCTCGGGCGAGAGCCGGAGCAGGGCCCCGGCGAGGTCCCCGTGCTCCACCCCCGCGAGCACGCGTTCCTCCGCCGAGGCCTCGTCCCGCTGCCGCAGCCGCGCCAGCGCCTGCCGCAGCCGCCCCCGTGCGCCGTCGCCGCGCAGCACGTCGACCAGCCGCCGTGACCCGATGCGCCACAGCCAGCCGGCCACGTCGCCGTCCTCGCGGTAGCGGGCGGTCCCCCGCCACACCGCGAGGAACGTCTCCTGCACGACGTCGTCGACGATCCCGGCGTCGGCGCACCGGCTGCGCAGCCGGGCGCTCAGCCAGGGCGCGAAGCGCCGGTACAGCTCCTCGAAGGCGCGCCGGTCGGCGTCCGCCGCGACGGCGCGCAGCAACTCCCCGTCGCTTCTCGTCTCGCTCACGTCTCCTCATCGGACGAGCCCCGCCGATCGGTTCACACTCCGGCCCCCGACTTTTCCGATCGTCTTGGATTCATTTCACTGCTTAATCAGTGAAACAGTGGTGAATCGGCCGGCCGTGCCGCCTATCACCGGTGTCGAACCGGCCGTCCGCCGGCTCCGTACGTTCCCCGGGGAGGCGGAGTAGCGTACGAGGCCGACGCCTCCCGGCGGAGGGAGCGCGCGCACCCCGCGATGGACGCCCGGGGGCCGCACCGCGATATCCCGCACGCCATGTCCCCGTAACCGTTGGTTCAGACTGACTTGCGACGCTCGGCCAATGAACCCAGCCGCGCCCGAGGCCTCGCCGCCCCCGGAGGGCGATGCCGCCGCGCTCCCGCTCGGACGCCTCGACGCGCCCGTATACCTGCTGGCGCGAAAGAATGGGTCCATGAGCCAGCCAAATGCCCAGGCACAGGTCCAGCACCCGCAGCCCTCCGTGGGCTCCATAGCCGCGCACCGTCCGCACACCGTGTCGGCCGCGGTCTCCGACCTGGAACCCGACATCGACGCCGACCTCGACGCCTACGAGGAGTCTCCGTACGAGGGGCCCCAGCTGCCGCAGGGTCGATTCCTCGACCGGGAGCGCAGCTGGCTGGCCTTCAACGAGCGGGTCCTCGAACTCGCCGAGGACCCCGACACGCCCCTGCTCGAACGCGCCAACTTCCTGGCGATCTTCGCCAGCAACCTGGACGAGTTCTTCATGGTCCGGGTGGCCGGTCTGAAGCGCCGTATCGCCACCGGGGTCGCCACCCGCTCCGCCTCCGGCCTCCAGCCCCGCGAGGTGCTGGAGATGATCTGGGCCCGCTCCCGCGAGCTCATGGCCCGGCACGCCGCCTGCTACCACGAGGACGTCGCCCCCGCGCTCGCGGAAGAGGGCATCCACCTGGTCCGCTGGAGCGAGCTGACGGAGAAGGAGCAGGCGCGCCTCTTCACGCTCTTCCGCCACCAGATCTTCCCGGTGCTGACCCCCCTCGCGGTCGACCCGGCGCACCCCTTCCCGTACATCTCCGGCCTCTCGCTGAACCTGGCCGTCGTCGTACGCAACCCGGTCAGCGGGCACAAGCACTTCGCCCGCGTCAAGGTGCCGCCGCTGCTGTCCCGCTTCCTGGAGAGCTCCCCCGGCCGGTACGTCCCCATCGAGGACGTCATCGCCGCCCACCTGGAGGAGCTGTTCCCGGGCATGGAGGTGCTGGAGAGCCACGCCTTCCGGCTCACCCGCAACGAGGACCTGGAGGTCGAGGAGGACGACACCGAGAACCTCCTCCAGGCACTGGAGAAGGAGCTCATGCGGCGCCGCTTCGGGCCGCCGGTGCGCCTGGAGGTCGAGGAGTCCATCGACCGCGAGGTGCTCGACCTGCTGGTGCGCGAGCTGAAGATCAGCGAGGCGGAGGTGTACCCGCTGCCGGGTCCGCTGGACCTCACCGGCCTCTTCCGCATCCACGGCCTCGACCGGCCCGAGCTGAAGTACGCCAAGTTCATCGCCGGCACCCACCGCGACCTGGCGGAGGTCGAGTCCGCCTCGGCCCCCGACATCTTCGCGGCCCTGCGCAGCCGGGACGTGCTCCTGCACCACCCCTACGACTCCTTCTCCACCTCCGTCCAGGCGTTCCTCGAGCAGGCCGCGGCCGACCCGGACGTCCTCGCCATCAAGCAGACCCTGTACCGGACCTCCGGCGACTCGCCGATCGTCGACGCGCTCATCGACGCCGCCGAGTCCGGCAAGCAGGTCCTCGTCCTGGTCGAGATCAAGGCCCGCTTCGACGAGCACGCCAACATCAAGTGGGCGCGCAAGCTGGAGGAGGCCGGCTGCCACGTCGTGTACGGCCTCGTCGGCCTGAAGACCCACTGCAAGCTGTCCCTGGTGGTCCGTCAGGAGGGCGAGACGCTCCGCCGCTACAGCCACGTGGGCACCGGCAACTACCACCCGAAGACGGCCCGCCTCTACGAGGACCTCGGCCTGCTGACGGCCGACCCGCAGGTCGGCGCCGACCTGTCCGACCTGTTCAACCGCCTCTCCGGCTACTCCCGCCGGGAGACCTACCGCCGCCTGCTGGTCGCCCCCAAGTCCCTGCGGGACGGGCTGATCGCGCGCATCAACAAGGAAGTCCAGCACCACCGTGCCGGACGGCCCGCCCATGTCCGCATCAAGGTCAACTCGATGGTGGACGAAGCGATCATCGACGCGTGCTACCGCGCGTCCCAGGCGGGCGTGCCGGTCGACATCTGGGTGCGGGGCATCTGCGCGGTGCGGCCGGGCGTCACCGGCCTGTCGGAGAACATACGGGTCCGCTCAATCCTCGGCCGATTCCTCGAACACTCCCGGGTGTTCGGCTTCGGCAACGGCGGCGAGCCCGAGGTGTGGATCGGCAGCGCCGACATGATGCACCGCAACCTCGACCGCCGCATCGAGGCCCTGGTCCGGGTCACCGACCCGGCCCACCGCGCGTCCCTCAACCGGATGCTGGAGACCGGTATGTCCGACTCCACCTCGTCCTGGCACCTGGGCCCGGACGGCGAGTGGACCCGGCATTCGACCGACGCGGACGGACAGCCCCTGCGCAACGTCCAGGAGATGCTCATAGACGCCCGGAGGCGCCGGCGTGGCACAGCAACACCTTGACCCGACGGACCCCACGGCCGAGCCGGTGAAGGGTGACGCCCTCGCGCGTTACCTCCGGTCCCAGGCCACGGAGTTCCTCCGCGCCCTGCGCCTGCACCGGGAGACCGGTGGCACGGCGGGGGGCGCGGGGGGGTCCGCCGACGCGGCCCTGGCTTTGCGCCGGTCCGCCCGCCGCATCAGCGGCAGCCTGCACACCTACCGTCCGCTGCTGGACAGCGCCTGGTCGGAGGAGATCCGGCCCGAACTGGCCTGGCTGTCCGGCACCTTGGCGCTGGAGCACGCGTGCGAGGCGCGGCTGGACCGGCTCCTGCTGGCGCTGCACCGGCTGTCGGGCGCGACGCCCCTGCCGGCCCAGTCGGCGGCTGCCACGGCACCGGGCGCCGCCGGCCCGGCCGTGCCGCCGTCGGCGGCGGCGGCGGGGGACCGCGGCAACCTCACCGTGGGCGCGGCGAAGGCGGGCGCCCTGCTCGAACGGCAGTTGACGCTGGCCCGGACCCGGGCCCACTCCACCGCCCTCCAGGCGCTCGGCTCCTCCCGCTTCCACGCCGTCGCGGACAAGCTCGCCGTGCTCGCCAGCGACGTCCCGCTCACCCCGGCCGCCGTCGGCACGGACCTGCGTCCGCTGACCGACGCGGCCCGGGAACGCCTCACGGACGCCGTCACCGCCCTGCCGCTGGTCACCGCGGGCCACCCCTACAACGCGGAGGCCCTCGTCCACGGCCTCTCCCCGGACCCCGCCCCGCACGCCCAGGACGCCCCCTGGCACCAGGTACGCCTGCTGCTGCGCCTGTACCGCTACGCCCGCGAGGTGCCGGCCCCGGACGGCGACGACACCCCGCTGCACCTGTGCGTACCGGCGGCGGGCCAGGCCCTCAACCGGCACCGGGACGCCTCCGAGGCGGCCGCGGCCGCCGCCCAGGCGGCCCGTACGCCCCGCATCGCGCCGGCGACGGCGTACGCGCTGGGCGTGCTCCACGCCGACCAGCGCCACGAGGTGGAGGCGGCCAGGTTCGCCTTCCAGCAGGCCTGGCAGAAACAGACCGTCGGTACGTCCTGATCCGCTGGGAGGCTGAACCCCGGTGACCGAAGCGAACGACACCACCGTCCAAGCGGCCGGCTGCGTCCTGTGGCGCCGCTCCCCCTACGACGGGCAGCTCGAACTCTGCCTGGTCCACCGTCCGAAGTACGACGACTGGTCCCACCCCAAGGGCAAGCTGAAGCGCGGCGAGGACGCCCTCGCCGGAGCGCTGCGCGAGGTGGCGGAGGAGACGGGGTACACCGCCGAGCCCGGCGCCACGCTGCCGACCCTGCACTACCTCGCCAACGGCCGTCCGAAGCAGGTCCGTTACTGGGCCGCCCGGGCCGTCGCCGGCGCGTTCGCCCCGAACGACGAGGTGGACCGGGTCCTGTGGCTCTCCCCGCTGGCGGCCCGCAACCGGCTCACCCAGCCCCGCGACCGGACCCTGGTCGACGATCTGCTGTCGGCCGTACGGCACGCCTGACCCTTCGCCACCGGGCGCCGCACCGGCTGCGGTTCGGCCGCCCCCGCAGCGACCGGCTCAGCCGCCCGTCGTGTGCGTCTCCGCGTCCGTGCGGGCCTGGCTCCGGGCCCGGCGGGCCGGCCCTCGCCAGCCGCAGACACAGCGGGCCAGACAGAACGGCCCCTGCTCGACCGTGGTCGTCGTGTGTTGTCCCGGTTGTTCCCGGACGCGGTCCGGCCCCTCCTGCTGCGCCACGCCTGCCAGGGTACCGAGCCGTCGGTAAAGGGCTCGTATCGCGCCCCCCGGTGACACGCCGAGCGCGTGACCGGCGTCGCCTGCCCGTCGTTAGCCGAGACGACAGGGCCCGTGACGGACGTACCGGCTGGGAGTGGGCAGGCGATGACGGCAAGGCAGCGGTGGCACGGCCGGACAGCGGGCACGACCGCCGTGGCGGGACTCGTGGCCTGGGTCTGTGTCGGGGCCGCCGGCTGCTCCTGGAGCGGCGCCGCCGCCGAGGACGCGCGGGGCGCGGGCGACCCCGTCGAGACCCTGCGGCACGCCGCCGACCGGCTGGTGGACGCGGGCAGTTCGCAGGCCCGTACGTCCATGGAGATGGCGACCGGCGGCACCCGCGTCACCATCCGGGGCGAGGGCGTCTACGACTACCGCAGGCAGCTCGGCCGGCTGAAGGTGATCCTGCCGCAGGACCCGTCCGGGCAGAGCGAGCACCGGCCCATCACCGAACTCCTCGCGCCGGGCGCCCTGTTCATGAAGAACCGGGGCGCGGGGGTGCCGGACGACAAGTGGGTCCGGGTGGAGACGGCCGGCCTGTCGGACGGGAACCTGGTGACCGGCGGCGCCACCGACCCGTACGCGGCCGCCGAGGTGCTGCGCGGGACACGGTCGGCGACGTATCTGGGCCGGACCGAGGTGGCCGGGACCAGCGTGCGGCACTACCGCGGCACCGCCGACCTCGGCGACGCGGCGCGACGCGCCTCGGCCGGCGGCCGGGCCGCGCTGCGGGCGGCGGCGGCCGGCTTCGCCACGCCCGAGGTGCCCTTCGACGTGTACCTCGACGACCAGGGGCGCATCCGCAAGATCCGGCAGCGGTTCAGCTTCGTCAACGGCCGGCAGCGGGAGGCCGTGGCCGTCGCGTCGACGGCGCTGCTCTACGGCTTCGGCGCCCCCGTGGAGGTACGGCTGCCGGCCGCCGGGGACATCTACGCGGGCCGGATCGCCGAGGAGTGAGGCACGAGGACTAGCCCGTCCGTGCCATGCGCGGTGTGTAGGGCGCTCCCTACTCTAGGAAGTCGGTGACGACAGAAGTGAGGTGACGCGCGTGGCTCCGGTCGGCGGTACGACAGTTCAGGACCACGTGGCCCTCGCCGAGATCGAACTGTGCGGCGAGCTGATCATCGCCGCCTCGGCCGCCGGCGAGGACCGGCTCAGCCTGGAGAGCATCGACGAGGTGCTGCGGGTGACGGAGGAGCGGACCGCCTGCGGCTGAGCTCCGACCGCCCGCGCCGCCTCGCGCACCCCGCCGGCGGTCAGGTCCGCAGCAGCCGGCCGATCGCCTTCGTCGCCTCGCCCACCTTGGCGTCGATCTCGGCACCGCCCTTGACGGCCGCGTCGGCGACACAGTGCCGCAGGTGTTCCTCCAGGAGTTGCAGCGCGAAGGACTGCAGGGCCTTGGTGGAGGCGGACACCTGGGTGAGTATGTCGATGCAGTAGACGTCCTCGTCGACCATGCGCTGGAGTCCGCGGATCTGGCCCTCGATCCGGCGCAGCCGCTTGAGGTGCTCGTCCTTCTGCTTGTGGTACCCGTGCACGGCCGCCCCGGCTGCCGCGGTTTCGGAGGGCGCCGTGGCGCCGGCCTCGGTGGTCGTCATGGCGTCCTCCTGCTGACTGATACCCCTGGTGGGTATATGGTAACGAACTTTGCTGGGTATAGGGCCCTTGCCCATGGCCGCTACCGGCCCCTGTGCTGATCGCTCTGCCCGATGGGCGACACTGGAGGGCGGCCCATTAGCCGTGGCCGGATGATGCGCCTAGCATCAACCTGACCGAACCGATGCATCCCGAGGACCCCACGTGCGCTTTCGTCTGACCCCCAGGGAGACGAGCTTCTACGACATGTTCGCCGCGTCCGCGGACAACATCGTCACGGGCTCGAAACTCCTGATGGAACTGCTCGGGGCGGACGCTTCCGGCCGAGCCGAGATCGCAGAGCGCATGCGGGCCGCGGAACACGCCGGTGACGACGCCACTCATGCGATCTTCCACCAGTTGAACTCCTCGTTCATCACGCCCTTCGACCGCGAGGACATCTACACCCTCGCCTCGTCCCTCGACGACATCATGGACTTCATGGAGGAGGCCGTCGACCTGGTCGTCCTCTACAACGTGGAGGACCTGCCCAAGGGCGTCGAACAGCAGATCGAGGTACTGGCACGGGCCGCGGACCTGACCGCGGAGGCCATGCCGAACCTGCGCACCATGCAGAACCTCACCGAGTACTGGATCGAGGTCAACCGCCTCGAGAACCAGGCCGACCAGATCCACCGCAAGCTGCTGGCACACCTCTTCAACGGCAAGTACGACGCGATCGAGGTGCTCAAGCTGAAGCAGATCGTGGACGTCCTGGAGGAAGCGGCGGACGCGTTCGAGCACGTCGCCAACACCGTGGAGACCATCGCGGTCAAGGAGTCCTGACCTCTCCATGGACACCTTCGCTCTGGTCGTGACCATCGGGGTCGCGCTCTTCTTCACGTACACCAACGGCTTCCACGACTCGGCCAACGCGATCGCGACGTCCGTCTCCACCCGGGCGCTGACCCCTCGTGCGGCGCTCGCCATGGCGGCGGTCATGAACCTCGCCGGCGCCTTCCTGGGCAGCGGGGTCGCCAAGACCGTCAGTGAGGGCATCATCCAGACGCCCGAGGGCTCGCACGGGATGGCCATCCTGTTCGCGGCCCTGGTCGGCGCGATCACCTGGAACCTGATCACCTGGTACTTCGGCCTGCCGTCGTCCTCCTCCCACGCCCTGTTCGGCGGCATGGTGGGCGCCGCGCTCGCGGGCGGTACGACCGTCTACTGGAGCGGGGTGCTCGACAAGATCGTCATCCCGATGTTCCTGTCGCCGGTCGTGGGCCTGCTCGCCGGTTACCTGGTCATGACGGCGATCCTGTGGATCTTCCGGAAGGCCAACCCGCACAAGGCCAAGCGCGGCTTCCGGATCGCGCAGACCGTCTCGGCGGCGGGCATGGCGCTCGGCCACGGTCTCCAGGACGCCCAGAAGACGATGGGCGTCGTGGTGATGGCCCTGGTCATCGCGGGCGTCGAGGACTACAGCGACCCGATCCCGGTCTGGGTCAAGCTGGTCTGCGCGATCATGCTGTCGCTGGGCACGTACGCCGGTGGCTGGCGCATCATGCGCACCCTCGGCCGCAAGATCATCGAGCTGGACCCGCCGCAGGGCTTCGCCGCGGAGACGACCGGCGCGTCGATCATGTTCACCACGGCGTTCCTGTTCAAGGCGCCGATCTCCACGACCCATGTCATCACCTCGGCGATCATGGGCGTCGGCGCCACGAAGCGCGTGAACGCGGTGCGCTGGGGTGTCGCCAAGAACATCGTCCTGGGCTGGTTCATCACCATGCCGGCGGCGGCGATCGTGGCGGCCTGCGGTTTCTGGGTCGTCAATCTCGCGTTCCTGTAGCCCGACGGCCACGGCACGCCCCGCCGGGCACCCGCCCTCGGCCCTCGGCACCCACCTCGCATGGGCCGGCATCCGCCGGCCCATGCGGCGTTTCCGGCCGAGGTCGTCCGGAGCGGACGGGGGTCCGGAGCGGACGGGGGTCCGGGGCGGGGTCCCGCGGGGTTCCGGCCGAGGTCCACGGCGGCCGGGACCAGACACCCACCCGTGCGCGAGGCCCGACGCCGGAAACGAGGAAGGGCCCACCCCCCGGGAGCCGGGGGGCGGGCCCTTCCTTTCCTCGCGGTGGCACCGCCATGCAGCACCACGAGGGGTCTTTCGAGGCCGGGAGGCCTAGGGCATGTTTCGAAAGTCCCGTCTGCCCGGCGGCGTCTGGCACGCACTCCCCCAGAGGGGGCACCCCCAGCCGCGTTGTCGGGATCACCCCGATACAACC